>NZ_CP017704.1:300000-592500 GCF_002243645.1 Peribacillus simplex NBRC 15720 = DSM 1321
CTTCAAATAAAGTCCTATTAATTTGTAAGTTGAATACTATATTACTTAGATATTGTCTCTACTAAGTTAAAAATCATTTTTCTACCTTAAAACTACGTTGAACCCGGTGGGAAATCATATTGTAACTAATAGGGTTTTAATAGAATGTCTTGATGGGGGTTTTTAAACGATTCAAAACCGACTAAATTGATCTCAATGATTTTAGAGCCAAAAATGACCTAAGCCTCTCTGCTTCTTAGAAAGGCTTAGGTCATTTCATGTCCCCAAAATCAGTTTTTCCGGGACATTTTCATAGCGAATGAGTACATATCCGAGCGGAATAATCCTTTATAATATTCTACTAAGTTACCATCAGAATCAAAAATCATCCGTTCTGTAATCAGCAAACACATCGTTTCTGTTATACCTAAATGTTCAGCATCTTCTTTAGTTGGAAAGCCACAGGTTATAATTTGTTCCGCTTCACAAAAGTTAATGTTTAAATCACCTTCGAGTGCGTCATACAATACGGTGGTACTTAAATCGAATTTCGTCAATTTTTTTCCTAGGTCCAAAGAATAATAATGCAATTCAATGGCTATGGGGACATCCCCCTGTAACCGCAGCCTCTTAATATGGTATGATTCATCTTCAAAGCCATTTGCATCAGCTATATTTTCAGGTGTCATTAC
Organism: Peribacillus simplex NBRC 15720 = DSM 1321; assembly: GCF_002243645.1. NCBI lineage: Bacteria > Bacillati > Bacillota > Bacilli > Caryophanales > Bacillaceae > Peribacillus > Peribacillus simplex. Next base: position 300,672 of record NZ_CP017704.1, read on the forward strand.
ACGGCCATGGTCTAGTAATTCAATCCCCATACTTTTAGTGGTTTCAGTGAAACTTATCATCTTTAGCCATTCCTGTACAGGTTTAAGGGAGACGAACGTTCCCTTTCCATGCCTCTTTTCCAATATCCCCTCACGAACCAGGATGGATACGGCTTCCCTAACAGTACTCCTGCTGACAGAATACATATCCATGAGTTCCCTTTCACTCGGGATTTTGTCTTTATAATAACCTTCCAAAATCTGATCTTCCAATATGGTTTTCAATTGAGCATGTAAAGGGATTGGATTTTTAAAGTCTAACTCCATAAAATTTCCTCCAAACAGAAAAAGACATCGTAATGTTCGTATCAGTTCTTATATTGTAAACCAAATAGTTATAATATTCAAACATACCAGCGTTCATTTTTTTCCTTAAATTAGGATTTTTTTAATTTTTCACTCTTTCTTTCCCAAAAACGTTTTCTTCGGATGTATAAAAAAAACCTGAATAGATCTATATATTCAGGGCTTATCCATATGCATTCTTCATCACATTTCAGGCATATCTAACTGGGACAACAATGGAAAGCTTATATATTAAACGATAAAGTACGATATTATGGAAAGCAGCAAAGAGGTAATGGTCATGGCTAAAAGAGGACGCATGGCTTTTGTCCGCAATGCCTGCAGACTAACATTCAGTCCAAGACCGATCATGGCCATTGTCAATATAAATGTAGTCGTTTTGGATATGCCTTCCATTACGAGAGGCGAGACCGTAATATAAGTTCCAAACACATAACTTCCTATTAGACTCATGATTATAAAACCAACGAGGAACCATGGAAAATCAATTTTGGCATCATTGCCCATTTTCCCGGATGTGCGTTTTTTCATCCAATACATAAAAATGAAACATAAAGGGATAAGTAAAAAGACACGGCCCAATTTTGCGAGGAGTGCAATCGCTAGCGCATCTTCACCAGCCGGTGCTCCTGCCAATGCAACATGGGCGATTTCATGAAGACTGATCCCAGACCAGATTCCATAATCCAAAGCAGATAGCGGAAGGATCGGACGTAAAAGTGTATAAACTATGGAGAAAAGTGTTCCCATTAAAGCAATTATTCCGACGCCTATTGCTGTATCCTCTTCCTTCGCTTTCACGATTGGAGATATTGCCGCAATGGCTGCTGCACCACATATCCCGGTTCCTACAGCAAGAAGAAGGGAAATGGAAGCATCTGCCTTAAGCCACTTTGCAATCAGGACCATCACGACTATGGCAAATGTTACTGTCCCTATGTCACGTACCAACAGCGGCAGTCCCTGATTGAAAATCACATCGATATTTAATTTCAACCCGTATAAAATAATGGCAAAACGCAAAAGTTTTTTTGCGGAAAATTCAATTCCCGTCCGGAACTTTTCTGGATATCCCGCTATTTGACGATAAATCACGGCAATGATGATCGAGCATGCAAGAGGGCCGATTCGATTGAATCCTGAAATCTTGGACAGCCCCAAGCCTAAGAGGGCAATAAAAAAGGTGAAAGCGATACCGCTCAGCCACAAAAGCACCTTATTTTGAAGCGGTTTTTGCTGCGCCTGAGGTGTTTCTTCCAGCGGCACATATTTTTCCAATTCCATACATTCCTTCCCCCTTTCCAGATAAACTAAAGCCCAAATTACGTATCATCCCCTCCTTTCAATCGTTTGAAAAAAATCGGTTTCTTCTTTATTAATAGGTGAATTCCCTTTGATAAAATACTCGGATTTCTTTAAAAAAGGCAAGCTTGGATTTTGATTACCCCATAATTCAGGAACGGCTAGAGTCTGGGAACGATGGGACCTTAAGGCACGGATCTTTTTCTTTAAAGTCCCTGCTATATTCACTCTTGTGATACTGCTCAGCCCGTTTTCCTTTAACCATTCATCATAAAAAGAATGCCAAAGGACAAAGTACAGACTATGAACCTTAAAAGCTGGAAATACTGGATCTGGATAAAAATCGGGATCACCGGATTTTAGAAAAGCAAATTCGGCAGCATGGCCAATCGCACAATGGTCTGGATGCCCCCCATATTTCTCATGGAATGTTACTAGTGCATTCGGTTGAACCTCACGAATCACCTTTACGATTCTCTCCGCCAATAAATCGAAGCTTTCAAATTCAATCGTTTTATCCCTTACGTTTAAAAATCGCAGGTCGCTGATCCCCAATTCTTCACAAGCTCTTTTTAACTCCTCTATCCTTAGTTCAGACAATGCCTCCCTTGTTGTAAGAATGGGATTTCCCATGCGCCTGCCCATTTCGCCTTTTGTCGCACATAGTAAAGTTATATGAACACCTTGCTCAGACATTTTGGCAATGGTTCCGCCACACAGGAATGATTCATCATCGGGATGAGCAAGAACCACCAATAACCTTTGTTGTGATTGCATATTTCCTCCTACTTCGGATTCTCCAGTTTTCCCACACTGTTAGACCCTATATGAAAAAATGGACATGGATGTCAAAACGGTTAGACATATCATGCCCATTTTCAAATTCGTCTATAAATATAGCACCCTAAAGCTAATCATCTTTTATTGTTAGCATAATTCATATAAAACGGATTTAACCGTTTCTATGACAAAGCGTAAATCTTCAACGGTCGAAGATAAAGGCGGTGCAATGATCAATACATTTCCATATCCAGGAACTGTATCACCATTACGGCCGATGATAAGACCCTTTTCCTTGCAAGCCCCTATTATTTTACCCATGAATTCATCGGAAACAGGCGTTTTTGTCTTTTTATCCTCTACTAATTCAATGCCATATAAAAACCCAACTCCCCGAACTTCCCCTACTTTATCCAGGGCTGTCAATTCAAAGAGCTCACTTAGTGTCGAGTCACTAAGTTCAGATACCCGTTGAACGATTTTTTCATTTTCTAAGATTTCAATGTTCTTTAGCGCAACTGCGCAGGATGCTGGGTGGCCTCCATATGTTGACACATGTCTGAAATGATTTAAATTTCCGTTCTCTTTGAATTTCTCATAAATCCTGGAATTCACTGCCGTTGCTCCAAGTGGAAGATAACCACTAGTCAAACCCTTTGCCATTGTAACAATATCCGGTTGAACCCCATCGGAGTGCATGAACCCAAACATTTTTCCGGTTCTTCCAAAACCTGAAACCACTTCATCCACAATTAAAAGAACATCATGCTTCTTACAGATTTCCGAAACCCTCGTTAAGTATTCTTTCGAAGGAATAAGGACCCCGCCACCAGAGATGAATGGTTCAAGAATAACACCTGCTACCGTTTCAGCACCTTCAAAGTTAATGACCTGATCGATATATTCAGCTGCAAGCAAATCGGAATTTTCAACGTTTTCCCCAAAAGGGCTTCGATAACTGTACGGCGGTGGCACATGCAGGAAACCTGGAACCGCCGGATCATATTTCACTCTCCGATTAGCCTGTGCGGTTGCGCTAAGCGCGCCAAAAGTATTGCCATGATAAGCTCTATACCTTGAGATGAATTTGTATTTACCCTGATTCCCATTTTGAGAATGATATTGCCTGGCTATTTTAAAAGCTGTCTCATTCGCCTCAGAGCCGCTGTTCGTAAAAAAAGTTGTATAAGAGCCCTTTAAATGTTCACTTATTTTTGCAGATAATTCGATTGCCGGCTTATGGCTTAACGTTAAAGGGAAGTAAGATAAGTTAATCATTTGTTCATAGGCTGCCTGGGCAATCTCTTTTCGCCCGTGCCCGAGGTTCAAGCACCATAAACCGGAAACCCCATCTAAATATTTATCACCTTTAGTATCTGTGAACCATGAGCCGGATCCTTCTGTAGCCATCATGGGAGCATCCTTCTCATAATAGCGATGCATCGCATGCCATAAATGGTCTTTATCCATTTGAACAAGGTCTTTCGTTTCAGTTTCCATCTTCACTATTGAAACCCCCTTATTTTTCATTGAATGCAATTAAGTTAAGTTCCCATGCTGTTACAGATCTTTTAGAGCAAATTGGTGATAGTGCGATGACTCAAATAGTTCACCAAGTCATCGCACAAGTCATATCACTCTTTTCACACCATTATTTATCCCAGTTTTTATGATCTAAATGAGAATATTTTTCTAATAATCTAGTAGGCATTTTTAATGCATCTTTTCTAAATGGAGGGGCTAATTGTGTTCCATCCACTTGTATATCAATCACAGTCGGTTTGTTTGATTGTATTGCTTTTTCAATGACAGGACCTAACTCCTCAGGTTTTTCCACTCTTATACCAACAGCACCCATAGATCGGGCAACTTCTGCAAAATCAGGATTTTGGATATCAGCCCCTACAAAACGGTTATTATAAAAATCTACCTGATTCTTTTTCTCTGCGCACCATGCATTATTATTGAAGACACATGCTATAACAGGTATGTTTTCTTCTACGGCCGTACTCACTTCATGTAAGCTCATGCCCCATGCGCCATCTCCAACAATGGCTATAACAGGCGTATTCGGCTCAGCTAATTTGGCACCTAGTGCGGATGGGTAAGCAAATCCCGTATTCCCGAATGTAAGCGCAGCGATATGCCTGCGGCTCTGATTGAATTTCAAGTAAGCGTTTGCAGTTGACGATACATTACCAATATCTGTAGTAACGATGGCATTTTCAGGCAACACTTTAGTCAATTCCAGTAGGGCTCGTCGCGGATTGATAGGGGTTCCATCAATCATCGCAAGTTTCACCAATTCTTCTTCCCATTTTTGTTTTTCATTCGTTACTTCGACTATCCGCTCTTTTTCTTGTTTTAGTTTAGGTTTACTAGCCTTCAAGCGTTTTAAGATTTCACGACTCGCTTCACGGGCATCTCCGATGATCCCGACTTCAACAGGGTGCGTCCTCGCTATTTGCCTTGGGTTAATATCTATTTGGATGATTTGCGCATCTTTAGGGAAATAATCAATGTCATAGCATGGTAACGTTCCAAATACCGATAATCTTGTACCGACCGCCAATATGACATCCGCTTTCTTAAGTGTATTCATGGCAGCCTTTGAACCCATGTACCCGATTGGGCCGACTGACAATGGATGATCAGCAGGAAAGGCATCATTATGCATATAGGAGACAGCTACCGGAGCTGTTAAATATTCTGCAATATTCTTAATTTCCTCAATGCCATCTGAATCAACCGTTCCCCTACCGGAAATGATGACAGGATACTCAGCCTCAGCTAAAATTTCAGCCGCTCTATCCAAGGATGCAGAAGATCCGCAGCCCCTTTCATCTACGCGATATTGATGTGGTTGAAGTATTTGATCTTCCACTTCACCATAGAAGTAATCACGGGGGATATCGAATAAAACCGGTCCCCTCTCGGCATAGGCAATCCGAAATGCTGTCCTAAGGCAATCAGCGACCCGGCCTGGGTGTGTCACTCTAACCGTTTCTTTCGTGATTGCCTTGAAGATGGAAACCTGATCACATTCTTGAAAACCATCCCATCCAACTGTTGGTGTACCAGCTGAAGGTGATATGACCACCATAGGAGTATGAGCTTGATTGGCCGCTGCAACAGAGGTGACCATATTCGTCATTCCAGGTCCGTTTTGCCCGATGACAACTCCTGCAACACCAGAGACACGACAATAGGCATCTTCCATATGTGCTGCACTTTGTTCATGGCGGACACCAATGAAACGAATGCCTGCAGTTGGCAATAAATCAAGCATATCCATGAAAGCAGATCCCAGAATTCCCGAGATATGTTTAACTCCCTCGGCCACTAATGTCTCAACGATGGCTTCACTTGGTGTCATTTTAACTTTCGTTCCTCTTATCATTTTTGTTTCGACCATAGCACATTCTCCTTAATTATATTTATTTCTGATAATGACGTTGCGACGTCCGTACCAGTTATAAGATGTATAATACTAGTATTAGGTGTAACAGTCAATGAATAAATTGAATATTTTGAATTTATTTAAAATCTCTGACCAACATAGTCACTACTCATGTATTTGAATCTTTTTTAACCAATAAATATATCCTTTTTTTCTGTCAATCTGTAGTTGATTCTATCGATGATCTCCAATAAATCACCTATTTCATCAATTACGAAATCGGCACCTGCATTCAAAAAACGGTTTTCAGCATGTTTCATCCGTTTTTGCAGATCATATGGGTCCATTTCGTTGATTTCTGCTTCTGAAAGGCCGATTTCACTGCCGCCTTTCAATACGGCAACAGTCCACATTCCCGCAGATATGCCTTCTTTGATGTCACTGATCGTATCGCCGACTTTAACGATTTTGCTGAGTGGATACACTTGGAGATTCATCGCCGTCTTAAAGCACATCCAAGGGGCAGGCCTTCCTGTAGGCACATCGGTAGACGCAACAATGGAATCTGGATGATAGCCCCATTTTTTCGCCTCTTCTTTAACAACATCAATCATTTCACGAGTATACCCTGTTGTCGAACCGATTTTTATTCCTTGCTGCCTTAAACGGCCAACTAATTCAATTACGCCTGGTATTGGCTTGGCGTTCTCCTTAAGAACCTTAAAAAGCAAAGCCTCAAAGTCCATATATAATGATTTTAGATCTCTTTCGTCTGCTTCTTTCCCGAATTTAGCAATCCATAAATTGGAGATTCGTTTCATTTTCAGGAGTTCCTTTATATGATCCATTTTCAATAAACCCATAGGTTCCCTTGCTTCCTTAATTGTAATATCTATCCCCCTTATCCTGAATATCTCGACAAAAGCTTGGACCGGTGCAAAACAACCATAATCCACCGTCGTTCCTGCCCAATCAAATATCACTGCCTGAACCTCTTTGCATTCTTTTGCACTTTCCAATCTAAGTTCCCCTCCTCTTCCTTACCTCCTCCAAAATCACCAAACTTGCTAAACCTGTTAAAACCCATAAATCCCCTCCTGGTGATAACCGGGTATAAAGATAATTCATCTTACTTCTTCCAAAAATAACTGTAAATCTTCTTTAGTAGCTTCAGAGAGACGTTTAATCTTTTCAAGGTCCTTATCCGGATTCCCTGACTCCCCAATTAATGGGTAAAGGTTTTTCTCAATCCTTTCATACCAATTGGGGTATTCACCTTCCACTTGCTTTTCTATCGAATCCCAAGTTGAACTGATCTCTTTTCCCATTTCTTGAATTTTCTCTGAATCCGCCTCCGTACTTATTTCTGATTCCAATCCTTTTATGGATTGAATCACATCGCCGACACCTTTTTTAATAACCTCTGCATTTTGGGTTTCACCCGTATTTGAATCCGGATTTTCATTCATGACTGGACTTTTTTCTTGTTGAGCCTCGTCCGGTTCAGCTGAATTATTGCAGCCTGACAGCAATATGGCTCCAAGGACAACCCCACTAGTTATTACACGGAAACCATTCAGCATAATCCCTCCTTCATGATTTAAAGGACAGATGTCACCAAGCACTTGTTGGCACAACTCTCTTTTTCTATGGGAAATCATATTCTAGCTGATTAGTGATTGAAGAATTTTGTCTGAGGAATTCCATAGAAGTAAACGAAGCATTACCTTAAATTAAATCAATGGTATAGAGGCAAAGCTATAACTTTTCAGAATTAGGGGAACCAGAAACAATATTTAATTCATTCTCCATATACTTCGCTTTTTTTCGCCGAATGAAAAAGAATGAACAGATAACGATCAAGCTAAATAGCATGGTAAAGATAAACTGTGGACGCTGCGAATCGATAAATGCCATTAATATTAACACGGAAACCATGGAAATTATCGTTGCATAAGTCAAATACGGGAATAACCACATTTTAATTTTAAAAATTCCGGGATTCTCTTTCTCCATTCTCTTCCTTAATCGCAGATGGGAAACCGCAATGGCCAGATAAACAAGAATTCCGACTCCACCCGAGGAATTCACTAAAAAGAAAAAGATTTTATCAGGTGAAACATAACTGAAAATGGTGCTGATAAAGGCAAATAAAGTAGAGCCGACTACAGCAAATATAGGGACACCGTTCTTGCTCACTTTTGAAAATAACTTTGGAGCGTCACCCTTTTGTGCAAGTGAAAATAACATGCGTGAACTCGTATATAATCCCGAATTCAAACAGGAAAGCAATGCAATGAGAATCACTATATTCATGATCAGGGCAGCAGAAGGGATTCCCATCATTTCAAGTACGGCAACAAATGGACTTTTCAGCAAAGAAGCCGAATTCCAGGGTAATAGCGTCACTAGTATTGCGATGGACCCAATATAGAAAATCAGGATTCGCCAAACCACACTATTCAATGCACTTCTAACTGACTTAACCGGATCACTGGTCTCACCCGCGGCAATAGCTGGAATTTCCACGCCAACAAATGCATGAAATACAATTGCGACTCCAACAAGCACAGAACTTAGTCCATTTGGAATAAAACCGCCGAAATCCAAAAGATTGGAAGCGCCAGGTGGTTTTATCGTTGGAATAAACCCTAATATCACTGCCACACCCAAGCACAAAAATAGTATGATACTGATTATTTTAATGATTGAAAACCAATATTCGAACTCACCAAACGATTTTACGGAAAAAATATTCGTCATTTTCAATAGGATAATCAATGATAGACTTATGACCCAGACGGGAACGGAAGGAAGCCAGCTGTGTATGATCGCAGCTCCCGCTGTTGCTTCCAAAGCAATTACGATAACCCAAAAGAACCAATATAACCAACCTGTTGTAAAACCGGCCCATTCACCAATCCCCTCTCTTGCATAAACGGCAAAAGATCCAGTATTGGGATTCACTGTGGCCATTTCCCCAAGCATCCTCATGACTAAAACAACAATCAAGCCTGCCAAAACATATGATAATACCGCCCCGGGGCCCGTTTGACCAATAATGATACCGCTTCCTACGAATAAACCAGCGCCTATGACACCACTCAAAGATATCATCGTTAAATGTCTTTGTTTCAGACCTGGTTTCAGTTCTTCCTGTTGATGTTTCATACCCTCCACCAACTTTCAATATTTTGGGGAATCAACTAAGATAATCGCTACTTGAATGTAAAAACAAGCTTTTCGGCTGCCTGTCCTTTACACTTTCACAAAGATAGTGGGAACTTGGAAACATGGCATTTTAAAAACAACACAGGAGATTACGCTATGAACTTAAGATTCTATATCACTAGTCCTCCTTCCTTAAGGCTATTTTGAAATTCGAAGCAGATTTAACATCACTACGTCATGATGTTAGTACCACTTTCTATGTGTATAATACACTCTGATTTTTTTAAAGTCAATTTAAAAATCAGAATATTTAGATAACAAAATGAAATTTTCAAATAAAACAAACGGTGTCCATTAAGTCTGCAATTTTATTCATTTTACTTCTTTAAACTTGGAGGTTTCATCCAAGACACCTTCCACAGCTGACTTTACGGCCTTCTGCTTCCTATCCAGCATTTTCTTTAAAAAGTATGAAAAAAGCAATGTAAACGCAATTCCCTTAACAATCGATGTATAACCATAAACAAGAAGGCCCAATATCAGTACGATAAGATTAATAACCCTTATTGTCGCTGCAATATCTATTTTTTCATTTTTATGATGTAAAATTAAGGCGATCACGTCAAAGCCAACAGTGGAGGCATTTGCTGTTATACATAAATAATATCCTATCGCTATCAAAATCGACGAAATGATAATCACTAAAACGATATTTATATCAAAATTAATATTCAATGAATAAAAAAAATTAAAAAAAACCATATAGCTAAGAGAACTTACAATCGACTTAAAAAAGTACTCTTTCCCTAGAAATACTAAACAAATGATTAACAGTAATCCTGTAACGAAATTGGCTAGCATGGCAATGTTATAACCCGATAATGCATTCAATAATAACGCCGAGCTAGTTACCCCGCCATTAATAATTTCATTGGGAACGATTAAATAAGCATAGGCAAAGGTCATGGAAATGTTTCCTGCGATAATTTTCAATAAATCCTTCATAAACTTCTCACCATCCCTCTCGATATTCTGATAATGCTTTCCCCCCTAAATATATATTTATACTTGAACCATAAGATACACATTCATCTTTTACTCAGATTCGAACCTTCACCTTTCGATATTTTTGAATGATTTTACGTAGAATGCATTTTTTTGTTCAAGTGATTACAAAATATTCGCTAACCTGAATCCTCTCTCCTTCTAAATAAATAAAATAAAGCATCCCCCTTAAAACTTGAGGATGTTCATGTTTACTATATAATCATTTAGGCATTGCAGATTTTTTGTACAACTTATGTAACTTATGATTTCCTAGAAACGCTGTTCAGAAGCCTTTTATTTACTTGAATGAATAGTACATCCCAATGAATGATTTAAATTTCCAAAGGTTTATACAAAGAGAAGGCTATTTATAATGCTCGCTTCAATAGACTTAGTCCGACATCAAAAAACCTGATAAAATAGATAAGAAAACTGTTTAGGTAAGCAGGGAAACGCAAGCGAACCCCTAATTATTTCCACCAAGTATTATTCCGCAATAAAAAAGTTGAGGGGTATGCCCCTCAACTTTTTAGTGTTCCATTAACTATTTCCCAAGAAATGTTTTTTCGATAAGTTTTCAGTTAACCATTTCATGTTACTGGTAATGTTGACTCATCTTTCATCAGCCTTTTTCGATAAACCATATTGGAAAGCTGTACACTCACTTCATATAGCACAAGCAGAGGGACGATAACCAAAATGTCCGAAATGATATCTGGAGGCGTAATCAGGATCGAGATGATGACCAGGACGAAATAAGAAATCTTACGAGACTTTTTCAACACTGTTGGATTGATGATGCCTAATCTGGTCAGGAACATGACCACAAGCGGCATTTCGAATAAAATCCCGAAAGGTAAGATCAAATTAATCATGAACCGAAAATACTTTTCCGCTGTGAACATCATCTCGAACTGCCCAGCCGATAGGGAAGTGAGGAAACCCAGCACTATTGGAAACAACACAAAATATCCAAATGAGATACCTGTGATGAATAGAATGAACAGCCCTGGTATGAACCGAAATGTAACTTTTCTCTCTTCCGGTTTCAGCGCTGGAGCCACAAAGCGCCATAACTGATAGGCTGCCAGCGGAATCGTTGCAGCTATTGCGCAAACCGCAGCGATAATCATATATACCCACAGGATCTCACTCGGGCCGAGCACGGCAAGCTTTCCTTCCAAATCCTTAATGAGCAGTTCATAAATATCCTGTACGAATATGAAACTCACTATGAAAAAAGCAAGAAAACCTATCAGTGTTTTAATGATTCTGCTTCGGAGTTCCTCCATATGCTCAATAACATGTAAATCCTTACTCTCCACTTTCACTCCTCCTTTTTAGTTATTTTCTTGCTATATTGCAAATAGCACTTCCCCTCGAACTCTTCTCATGAAAAGAAGCAGGCGAGTCTTTCCGCCCGCTATATCTCATTTAATTCATCCCTCTTTTTTAACAGCTCTTAAAGCGGCTTTATTCTCGTTTTCATCCTCTTTTTCTGAATCATTCACCAATCCTTTGGTTGCACTTTTGAATTCGGATAATGTCCGGCCAAATGCACGGCCTATTTCCGGCAGCTTGGACGGTCCAAAAATAATCAGTGCAATCACTAGGACGATTACCAGACCAGGTATTCCTATATTTGAAAGCATTCTTATTCACTCCTTTGATATTCTCATTTTTCTTCACAATGTCCTTGTCAAGCATCATAATCGTTCCCTATCAATTAGTGAGTAACTTTCCCCTGCTTGTTCAATCTTTGTTTTTCATGTGCGCGATTATGGGCACGTGTCCGATCTTCCTCGACTTCGTTCGTTTTTTGTACACCTTCCGTAACCGCTGCTGATGCAACCTTTCTCAGCCCTGTTTGATCCTTATCAAAAACAAAGGATGCTCTTGTCGATATATCCGCACCTGGTTCTGTCACGAATGGGACTACACGGTAGTCCGCCTTCCATTGTTCTGGTGTTACTTTGCATCGGACATATCCCCGGTAATCATTAAAGAACTTTATATGTGGATTCTGACTTAGTATTTTATCCGTATCCGCACGCTTATCCGCACCATTTCCACCAGAGGTGATGGAAGTGCCGACAAACTCCACACCGAAAATCTTGGAATTTGGATCATCGAAATCCGCCTTTAAATTGGCTGCCCAGCTTGCATGTACATCACCGGTCAACACGACCAGATTTTCTAGGTTGTTTCTTTTGATTACATCAATCAAACGATCACGTGCAGCCGGGTAACCATCCCAGGAATCCATGCTGAATTTGGGTGCGGTTGGTGTTCCATAATTCCTTTGTGCAAAGAAAATTTGCTGAGGAAGTACATTCCACTTCGTTTCTGATTTTGATAGATTGTCAGTTAGCCACTGTTCCTGCTCTGGACCTAGTAATGTCCGCTTCGGATCAAGTGACTCAGGCGTTTGCGGTGTACTTCCATCTCCGTTTGCCTGATCATCGCGGTATTGACGTGAATCCAATACAAAGAAAGAGGCCAGGTCGCCATACGTGAAATTTCGGTATAACCGCATATCCGCTCCCTTTGGCAAAGACGATTTACGAAGGGGCATATGCTCATAGTAAGCCTGATAGGCAGCGGCTCTTCTCTTGATGAATGCTTCTACCGATTGTCCTTTTTCCGGGATGACATTTGCATAATTGTTTTCAACTTCATGGTCATCCCAAGTCACGACCCATGGGAAAGCTGCATGTGCCGCTTTTAAATGGGTATCCGAGCGGTATTGTGCGTATCTATTTCGATAATCCTCAAGCGTGATGATCTCTGGACCACTATGTACACGGACATTACCTGTAGATGAAACATATTCATTTGGTCCATATTCATATATATAATCGCCAAGGTGAAAGACAATATCCAGATCTTCTTTTGCCAAATGTTTATAGGCCGTATAATAACCATGCTCAAATTGCTGACATGAAACAAACGCGAATGACAAGCTCGAAACACTTGAACCTACTGGCGGAAGTGTTTTCGTTTTCCCAGTCTGACTTACTTCCCCACCACTTTTAAATCGGTAAAAATAGACCTTATCAGGTTTTAACCCGCTTACTTCCACATGAACGGAGTGGCCAAGTTCCGGCCTGGCTATTTCCTTGCCTTGCTGGACAATCTTTCTGAAATTCTCATCCTTTGCCACTTCCCATTTAACGGAAATGGCTTCTTTTGGCATTCCTCCGCCATTCAAAGGATCAGGTGCCAACCTTGTCCATAAAACTACACTATCCGAGAGCGGATCACCTGAAGCTACACCGAGAGTAAATGGATAATCACTGAACTTCGGAGCAGCATTCACTTCAATCCCGCCCATTGATTGGGCAAGGGCAAGACCTAATGAAAGTCCGGCAAGCTTGCTTGCTCCCTGGATAAAGTTTCGGCGGTCCATATTATTACCTAATTCGCTCCAATTCTTAATTAAATCATCCATTGCTCTTTCATTATTCATTGATCTTTCCCTCCTATTATTTGAATCTGGTTCAAGTATAGAAGGGCATTTTTAAAGGTGTATGAAGAAGTGTAAATCAATAAATTTCCAATTAGGATTTTTCAGGCAGGACTAATGGTCCCCATTGAACACAAAAAGAGATTTGATTCACTCATTCATTTACATAGACCTACAAACTTTTACATTTACCGACAGTCTTTCATCCTATTTCTCTTAATGAATCATTTATTTAATCGTTACAAATAACTGGGTTTAAACTCAAATAGGATGCAGCAATTAATGCTTCATATTATGTGATAATCGTATTTAAAAACCGAAGGATACGATTATCGTTTAAGTTTTACTCGCTTTGATCTGCGAATCATTTTCGTACCCTAAACAAGTTGGATAGTTTTCTGATTTTTAATTATTAGCACTCTTTGCTGATACCGAGTATTTGTTTGTTTCGCTTGACATTAACTTTCTTCAGAGCTGCAATACTCAATTATCATTTTTGGTCAAATTTTGTAAAGAGTCTATCACCATATCAAATTCGAATTAAAATGGGGACATACAATTCACTCTACACATGAACCGCAAAATTTTTATTAATAATCAAACCAATATCCTCCTCTATACGTTTATTTATATTGAAGGGAGTAAAATTCCGACTTGATTAAAAAAGTTCAAAGGAAGGTGGTTAAGAACCAGCATATTGACAGGTATTCGATTCTCCTGTTCATCTATCTTAATGGATCGTATTTTAACAATTATCAAGAAGAATATTTAACGAGGTGAAGAAATGTTGAAAAAAATGAAGTTTAATATTGTATGGATTATCGCCTTACTATTTATGGCTATTCTACCAAATGTAATTGGTGCTTCTTCTACTATAGGTAAAATCCCAGTGTCAGAGGTAGGCTTTGACAGCCACATCACCAACAATTCCCTTGCCGTAAGTCCGGATGAGCAAATAGCGGTTGTCTCAGATAGCCGTGAACAATCCGTCCTAGTCTACGATCTTACCAAAGGCAAGTTGCGCAAAAAGATCGACGGCTTTGGTTCACCGAGAAATATTGTGTTTATTGATGGAGGCTCAGAGTTTGTCGTCTCAGACAGCACGCTCGGTATGCTTCGTTTTTACAGAACAAAAAACTTCACCTTGAAAGATGAAGTCGTCGTTGGTCCAGGTGCATTCGGGACTGCTGTCAGCCCTGATGGAAAGACATTATATGTGAACAATCAAGCACACAGTTCCGTCACTGTCGTGGATTTGGAAAAACGAAAACCGATGGCAGTCATTACCGGTTTCGCCCAACCAAGACAAGGCATTAAAGTCTCTCCAGATGGAAAATACATCTTTGTCACGAACTTTCAAGGAGATAAAGTAACTGTCGTTGAAGCCGCAACACAGAAAATTATTCGTGAAATATCAGGATTCTCTATGATTCGCGGAATCTCGATCACCGCTGATGGAAGTACATTGTATGCCGCGAACAGCGGACGTAACAGCATTTCTGCAGTTGATACCCTAGACGGCAATATAAAGAGTGAAATCAAAGTGGGGCGTGAACCATATGGTGCTGCTCTTTCGCCTGATAACAAGCTCCTTTTTGCAAGCAATAAAACTGACAATACGATCGACGTAATCAATATAGCTGATCACCGTGTAGTTAAAACAATTGACGGTTTCAACGAACCAAGACAAGCAATTGTCTTTAGCCACGACGGGGAACGGGCTTATGTATTAAATCGGGATCTCTCTATTGCGCGTGTGAATGTTAAAACCTTCTCCATCACGGATATAATTCAGGATGAGTCAAAAAAGTACAAACTTAAAACGCTAAGATCAAACAAAGTAGGGAAATATTTAGCAGACCAAGATGGAATGACACTTTATTATTTCACAAAAGATGAAACTAGCGTCAGTAATTGCAAACGTCAATGTAGTGAAATTTGGCCGACTTTCCATGCAGATAACATCATCACCACTAGAGGTTTCGATAAAAAAGAGTTTAAAACAATCATAAGAGATGACGGACAAAAGCAAACAACGTATAAAGGGCATCCACTTTATTACTTTGTGAAAGATAAGCAGGCAGGTGATATAAATGGACAAGGCGTCAATAATGTCTGGTTTGTTTTAGACAAAAAGGTTTTTGAGGAATAATTAAGTTTAGTTTTGCACAAAAAGAAAGAAAACTCTAAAAAAAACCATTCATATAAAGAACAGAAGAAAAATAGGTTTGTGTTTCACTAATAATGGTCCTAGGGTATAATAAATGTCACTTTTTTATTCTGGAATAAAAATCAAATAAATCAATGCCACCTTCTAGGTGGCATTGATTTATTTGAATAAGGTACAGGTTTATAATCTTCATAATATCCCTACTTGATGGTGATAGGTTCTGCCGACAAAACACAGATATTATTCGCTATCGCGTTTCTCACTATAGACCCCATTAAAGAATAAAACGGTTCTTAGTTTATTGATAATAGCCACGGAGAAGGGAATCCCATATAGATATCCCAGTATAATAGATGGAATGGCTTTAAACCGGTGTTAAACCCCTGATTTTTCAGATATTTCATTACCAACCTAATTTCCACATCACAACCTATAACGTATCACAATATTCCCGGATATGTAGGCAACACAGAAGACAATAACTTTTTAGAAACAGGATGTTTTAATCTTTCAAGTTGTTCCATATCTTCCAACCATTCTATAACCTCACCCTTGTACATTACCGCTAGACGGTCTGCGATGTAATTGACAGCCTGTAAATCATGAGAAATAAAGAGATATGAAAGTTGAAACTCTTTTTTTAATTGTGCCAAAAGGTTTAATATCTGTACTTGAACTAGAACATCTAGAGAACTTACAGCCTCATCAAGTATAATTAACTTTGGCTTTAAGGCAATCGCTCTTGCGATATTGATTCTTTGTAACTGCCCTCCACTGAACTGATATGGGTATTTATGAATATCTTCCTGGCATAACCCAACAATCTCCAAAAGCTCTTGTACTTTCTTTTTCTCTTGAACAGACGTGAGCCTCTCGTAATTCCTTATCGGCTCAGCAATGATTTCCCCTATAGTTAGTCTAGGGTTAACAGCGCTATAACAATCTTGAAAAACAACTTGCAGATTTCGCCGTAACTCCTTTAATTCTTTTGCTTTTAAACAATAAAGACTCTTCCCCAGAAACCAAACCTCTCCCTGATCCGGCTTTTCCAGTCCCAGAATAATTTTGCCCAGGGTACTCTTTCCAGATCCACTTTCTCCAACGAGACCTAAACATACTCCTTCTTCCAAAGTTAGAGAGATGCCCTTATTGGCTTCCACAGCTTTACGCTTCCCAAAAACAGAGTTCCCTAGCAAGTATGTTTTCTTTATACCTCTCAACTCAAGCAAGCTCATTATTCATCCACCCAACTCTTTAACTTGATTTTACACATCGTACTAGATGGTCTTTTTCATACTCTTTAAATTCAAGATTATAACTTGAACATGTATGATCTGCGTCATCACATCGTTCTAAAAAAGGGCATCTTTTTTCTCTATTCATTAGATTGGGACGCGAAACGCTAACATGTTTTTCAGTCTTTATCTTTCTTCTTGTTAATCCAAGCCTGGATTCTAACAAGACTCGGGTATACGGGTGCATTGGGCGATTGAACAACTTCAACACTGGTGCTTTCTCAACGATATAGCCGCCATACATCACAGCTACTTCGTCAGCTAACTGAGCAATCACCCCTAGATCATGTGATACTAATAAAATGCATGTATTGTATTCTTTCCTTAACTTATCCAACTGTTTCAAAACCTGGAGTTGGTTTGTCGCATCAAGTGCAGTCGTCGGCTCATCAGCAATGATAATAGATGGACTTAAAGACATCGTAATCGCAATCATAACTCGTTGCAGCATCCCGCCGCTTAGCTGAAACGGATATTGCTTCAAGACATTCTCTGGATTAAGCAGGTCTGTTTTTTCCAAATACTCCACAGCCATTTTCCGCGCTTGCTGCTTAGTGATAGGCAAATGAGTTCTAAGTGTCTCAAAAAAATGCCGCCCTATCGTCCTCACAGGATTAAAGGCGATCATTGGGTTCTGCATAATCATTGCGATTTCACTGCCCCGTACTTTCCTTATGTCTTCTGTGGAAACATTTAAAAGGTCTATATTATTAAACTTGATGCTCCCTTGCACCACCTTTGCCTTGTCAGGTAAAAGATTTAGCAAAGACATGCATGTCATCGTTTTCCCTGATCCACTTTCTCCGACAATGCCCAACACTTTCCCAGCCTCGAGTTTAAAACTGACATCATTGACAGCCTGAGTCACTCCATACGGTGTCGATACAATAACCTTCAAATTTTCTACAGTTAGATTGGGGTGTTTTCCCATCTTCCAACCATCCTCCCTTCTATTCCTTTTTTAGGTCTAGAGCATCCCTCAAAGCTTCGCCAAACAAGTTAAAACCAAATACAACGATGAAGATCATCAACCCAGGGTAAAGCATCAATGAAGGGGTTTCTCTAAAAAATGGCTTACTATCATTGATCATCATTCCCCACTCTGCCTCTGGCGGCTGTATGCCAAGTCCAAGAAAAGAGAGTCCAGAAATTGCTAAAATAACTCCTCCGATGTCCATAAAGATTAATACAACAACTTGAGAAATGATGGCAGGTAAAATATGTTTGATGACAATGACTCTCATTGGTGTCCCGCATATTTTGGCTGCTAAGACAAAGTTTTGCTCCTTTACACTAAGAACCATTCCTCGAATGACGCGTGCATAAAAAACCCATTGGACAAGCACCATCGCCAAGATCAGATTGCCAAGACTCGGTCCTAAAGTTCCGATTAAAGCTAAGGACAGCAGAAAGCTTGGAAATGCCATGAGAATGTCACACATTCTCATGAAGAGATAATCAACTTTCCCCCCAATAAAGCCTGCATAAATACCAAGTGGGATACTAATAATCATCATTAATCCCATGACAAGGAAAGCTGTTCCCAACGAGGTTCGTGTTCCATAGATTAATCGGGACAATATACATCTCCCTAAATGATCAGTCCCCATTGGAAACTGAGAGGAGGGCCCTTGCAGCTTCTGAACGATATCAATCAAGTTCGGATCATTAGGAGCCAAAAAAGGAGCAAAAAGAGCCAATACTGTCAGGAAGGAAATAATCATGATACTGATCATCATGAGCTTATGTGTCATCAGCATTCTTTTCACGTTTTGCACCATTCTTATTTCTCTCCTTCCCAGCGTATACGGGGATCCAGGAAAGAATATGTAAGATCCACAAGAAGATTGCAGACCACAAAGATCACACCCATAAACAAAACACACCCCTGAATCATTGGATAATCTTGATTTAAAATAGATGTGACAAATAACTGTCCCATGCCGGGCCAAGAAAAAATTGTTTCAACAATAACCGCTCCGCTTAGCATGTTCCCGAAGCTCATCCCAAGTCCAGTTATCACAGGTAATAAGGACCTTTTTAAGACATGTCTGAAAACGATTAGTCTTTGGCGTAACCCTCTCGCTCTAGCATACACAACAAATGGCTCATTCAAATTTCCTAGCATACTAGCTCGAAGCAATCGCATATACGTCCCTATATAAGCAAAAGCCAATGTCAAGGAAGGAAGCGCTAGATGCGCCAAGGTCCCCCTTCCCAATACAGGAAATAAATCTAACTTTACAGATAAAAAATAGATCAAGAGAAACCCAAGCCAAAAGGTTGGCATAGAGACACTTACAAAGGCTACTATTCTGCTAAACTGATCAACAAATTTCCCCTTGTAAATAGCCGAAATCATGCCTATAGGTAAACTAATAACAACAATTAAGATAAGCGAAGCAAATGTTAATTGAACTGTTGGGAAGAAATGTACCATAATTTCTTCCCATACGGAGTTATTGGACACGTAAGACATCCCTAAATCCAATTGCAACACTTTTCCCAGCCATACAAAATACTGGACATATAAAGGCTTGTTTAAACCAAGCTCAACTCGAAGGGCTGCCACTGTCTCATTCGTAGGAGGAATATGTGACGCCCTTAAGTAAGCTACTGCCGGATCTCCAGGAATTAAGTAAAGCAAGATAAAAGTAATGAGCGAAATTCCGAGTAATATTGGAATTAAACTTGTGAGACGTTTAAAAATAAACCAACTCATGTAGCACTCCTTAAGTTGTTTTTAAGTATCCCCTATTTCAATTAACATCAATTGAAGTTAAAGGGACCTCAGCTTCTTGAGGTAAAAAATCTACTCCACTAATGTTTTTTTGATACACCGCTATATTAGACTGATAAGATATCGGTAAATAAATGGCTTGTTCGTGCAATGTCGTTAATATATCTGAATACAGTATTTTTCTATCTTCCTCGTCAGTAGTTAATAATACTTTCTTAATTTTCTGGTCTATTTCTTTTTTTACTGGCAACCCTAATTGAGCGTTATAATCTGGACTACCATTTTCCGAATTAGTCGTCATAGAAGCTAAATAGGAATGTGGATCAAACGGTACAGCCCATGTTGCTGTAAATAATAAATCAAACTTACCTTGAAATGCCGTTGTCCAAAAAGTATTAGTTTCCTGACTAGTCAACTTAACATCTATTCCCAGTTTTCTAAAGTCACCTTGTGTAAATTCTGCGATTGACTTTTGGATATTATCTGTACTATTAAACAGTAATTCCAATTGCAATTCTTTTCCGTCTTTTTCTCTAAATAGTTTCCCCTTCACTTGTTTCCATCCAGCTTCATCCAATAACATTTTTGCTTTTTCTGCATCATACTCATACGGCTCTATATTAATTTTCGTGTAAGGCAAAATAGGTGGAAACAAAGTATCAGCCTTTTTTTCCATACCATAAAAGATCTTATCAATAACAGCTTGTTTATTAAAAGCATGTTGGAGAGCTAACCGAACTTTAAGATCTTTAGTTGCTTCTCTGTTTGAGTTAAGAAGCAGCGTTCTTGTAGCTGTAGGTTCTGACAATTTGGTTTCATATTGTCCTGAATTCTTCAAAAATTGGAATGAATCTTGGCTGATGACCCCGTTTCCAAATATAAAGTCGAGTTCCTTTTTCTCAAAAGCTAACACTCTTGACTCTCCATCAGTAATGACTTTAACAACCACCTTATCTACTTTAGGCTTAAGGCCCCAATATTGTTCGTTCCTTTTGAAAACAGCAAACTCATTTTTCTTATACTCGCTCAATACCCACGGTCCTGTGCCAATCTGAGACTTGAGTCCGTCTTTAAATGTGTTTTGGCTGTCAGGAAAAGCAGCTTCTCCTACAAATCTCAAAGGTCTGATGTAAGTTAGTTCTTGAAGAGTTGGATAATACACGTTGTTCAAAATAAGTTTAATAGTATATTCATCTATTATTTTTGTATCTTTGATTTGGTTAATTAATCCCACCCATTCATGTTGTTTGCGATTATCTAAAATGGTACCAAAGTTTTTCTTGACGATTGCAGCATTAAAAAGCGAACCATCGGAAAATTTAACATCTTTTCTTAGATGGAATACATATTCTTTTCCATCTTTCGATATATCCCAGCTCTCCGCAAGCCAAGGCTGAATTTCTCCACCTTTACCGTAATAAACAAGGGATTCATATACCATAGCCTGGGAAAAAAACTCATTCGGAAAATATGTGTGTGGATTTAAGTCACCTATATCCCCAGGCCATGAAAAAGTAACAACTTTTTGCTTTTCATTATCTGATGTATTTTCTTGATCTATTGTTGTTTTGCTGCAACCTGTAACTAAGATTGTGAAAATTACTAGTAGTCCAACAAAAGAATGGAATAAATTAGACCGTTTTATAAACATGCTTTCTCACCTTCAATTATGGAATTTTAACTATTTGAAAAATTACGAAATACAAAAAAGCATTTCCAACCAGATTTAACGGTCAGAAATGCTTATATATTAAGAACAAATTCGTCTTCTAGCACTCTAACACCTCCCTATCTCCCGTAGGTTTAACAGCATTTCTAGAACAGGCAGGTCTTCTGACTTAGGTTCATCATCACCATGCGTCTTCCCGGATATTATCCAGTGACTTTCTTGCATAGGACTCACCCTTACAGCGGCGGGACCGTGCCGGATTTTGCACCGGCTTCCCTTTTAAATATTCGCTATTAAACGAATATACCCATTCCAATAAAATATGAAATTTTTCCTCATCTTCATAGTAAAATATAGAGCTTGTCCGTCTTAAAATTATTAAGTCGAAACCTTCTGATGCTTCTTACCAATTTAATAGTTTCATCTCTAATTAATTTTTGATAAACTCAGCAACTAATCATATCCATCCTAGCAATAAACGAAAAACAGTTAGTAAAAAGGAGAATAAATATCTACTCTTAAGAATTTAACAAATATTAAAAACTCTCCTATATTATACAGTTTTACGATTACAACTCTCTGAAAATAAAATCAAAAAGTTTACCTAATACAAATTATATTCGTTATCGCAAATTTATGCCATATCAAATTAAGATCCTGATGTTTTTTAACGGTTCGTTTTGTACGGAGGCAATAAACTTATACAAACAGTTATTTGTAACGACATATATGAATGATAGTGTGTAGATTTTTCATTTTCAGATTTGTATTGCTCCCTCCCGAATATGCTATTTTTTATAAGTGAACACTCACTTTTCATTTGAAAGCAACCTAATTTATGTAATAATAGATTCATAACAAAAAAAGAAAGTACTTGAGGGATTCTGCATTGGAGAGTATGGAAGAATTACATGAAAAAATTGAGATATTGAGGAAAGAATTAATAACTACGGGATTGATATATGGATTTACTTCCCCAAAAACATTACATAAAAGCCAGGAACTAGATAAACTGTTGAATTTACTTGGGCATGAAAAAGAACCAAATGGTTTAGATTATGTCTAAAATCAGGAATGAAACCTGATTTGATTTTTCTACTAATACTTCATGGGATCATTACAACTGCAGGAACTATCACCAGGAGTAATTTTGGAATTATTTTTAATAATCACTGTGTAGTTCATGCAGCATATTTCCTTTACTTAATCACCTCGTATTCTGGGACTAATTTTTCTGTAAAATTTATTGAAATAATCATCCCTTCTACCTAATGCTTCATAGTCTAGTTTTCTACGTTTTATTTTGTTTGTTGGAATTGTGCCGTAGAACAAATTGTTTAGGGTCATTTTGATCACATTCTTTCTCCCCATTAAAAAGCATCCAAAATGAATGGATGCCTTTTTTATCGAATTTTTCTTTTATGTCCTGCATTTAATAACAAACAATCTATCTTATCTAAGTTTATGAATGGTGTGAGATTTCAAATATCAACGATTCATTTAATTGTCATGGACAACCAAATATTTCTGCTTTGTTAATGATTTTTTACTATTTTAGTGACTGAAGTCCTTTCAATTCCGGGACAACATTCCTTATCTCCCTTCCAGTAACCGCTGCAACGAGGTTCTTCGCCGCAAGCATGGCCATATCAAATCGTGTTTGATGAGTAGCTGAACCTATATGCGGCAGGGTAACCACGTTCGGCATGGCTAAAAGCGGATTGTCAGGCGATACGGGTTCCTGTTCAAATACATCCAAACCAGCTGCAAGGATTTCCTTATTTCGCAGTGCTTCAATGAGGGCCTTTTCGTCCACCGTCTGACCGCGGGATGTATTGATAAAGATCGCAGATTTTTTCATCAGCGCGAATTGCTCCCTTCCCATAAGATGCCTCGTCTCCGGAGTATAAGGGACCATTAAAAGAACGAAATCGGATTCCCGTAAAAGGTGCTCTAAAGAGGAATAGGTTGTACTTAGCGTTTCCTCCACTTCGAATTTTCTTCGGCGATTATGATACAAAACTTCCATGTTAAAACCGAATTTGCCTCGTCTTGCAATAGATTCCCCAATCCTCCCCATACCGATGATGCCCAATGTTTTTCCATGAACATCAACGCCAAAGAGGGGTTCATCGCCTTTATTTCCCCACTTGCCATCCTTTACAAGCTTGTCCAGTTCTGGTATACGGCGGGCTGCTGAGAGCATTAAGGCTAAAGCTAAATCGGCCACGGTTTCATCGAGAACATCAGGTGTATTTGTACCGATTATGCTTCTCTTTTTCATTGCCTCTAGATCAAAGTTGTTGTAGCCTACCGAGATATTGCTGACAGCCTTTAGACATGGTGCATGGTCCAGAAGTTCATCATTTATTTTTTCTCCGGTGATGAGCAGTCCCTCCGCATCGGAAATTTGCTTAAACAGCTGGCTTCTGGTAATGGGTTCAGGGCCGTTCCATTTTTCATACTGGCAATACTTCGAAATAAATGCCTCTACCTCGGCCGGTACTGGTCTTGCAATATACACTTTTGGCATCAATTTATGTCCTCCTCGGTTACACTATTCTTGAATAGGATGTTTTACAATAAACCAATAACAGATTGCCGCGCATCCGGCGATTAAACCGCCAGATATAAAGGCAAGAGAGTAAGAGCCAGTAGCATCCACTATCATGCCTGCCACAACAGGGGAAAAGGCTCCACCAAAATAACCGCCAAAATTCTGAATTGAACCTACGGAAGCAACCATAGAAGGAGGGGCAATGTCACCGGCAAGTGCCCACGCGCTGCCTGTAATGGCAGAAATAAAACAAAGAGCAAGGGTCAGTAATGTTAAGGTAATAGCGAGCCCTTTGACAAATGGAACTGCACATACAACAATAGCGGCCGAGATGGCACATATACTAATTAAGGCACGCTTTGCTTTAATAGGTGTAGTTATTTCCTTGTCAACCAATTTTTTAGTAAGATATCCTCCGAAAATATTGCCAAAGATTCCGCCAAGCCAAGGAATACCTGCATATATACCCATTTCTTTAAGTGAAACATGATGGACATCAAACAAATAAAGGGGAAGGAAGACAAGGAAAATATTCCAGATCCAAATGGTACAGAAGAAGCCCAGAATCATCCCCCACACGCTTCGATATTTAAATAACGAACCCCATTTTATTTTTGATGATTGAATGCCTTGCTCTACTCCACCACCTTCCGACTTAATGTATTCAAATTCCTCCTTGGAAAGTTTTTGGCTTTTTTCAGGATTTTTATAAAAAATAACAAAACCGATTGCGAAGATGATGCCGATCACACCCGTTATATAAAACAACGCTCTCCACCCAAAAGTCACCATAATGAAAACGAGAAGTGGCGGTGCAATGGCTGGTCCCCATTTGGACGAAGAATCCCAAATTCCAGTTGCCAAGCCTCGTTCCTTTTTAGGGAACCAATACGATGTGATCTTAGCCATTGTAGGAAAACACGGTGCCTCTCCCACTCCAAGTAAGATCCGTGCAGCAATAAATGAACTCATTTTATGAACGGCTCCCGTTAAAATGGTCGCACCACTCCACCAAATAAGCGCGATTGTATACACCTTTTTGGTCCCGAACCGATCGATCAGCCATCCGGAAGGAAGCTGCATTAATGCATAACTCCAAGAAAAAAAGGTTCCCAACAACCCGATTTCGGTCACGCTTAGTCCGAGTTCCTTCATCATTTCGGGAGCTGCAATGGAGAGGTTGGCCCGATCAAGATAGTTGATTATTCCCCCAATCAATAACCAGATGACGACGGTCCAGCGAAATTTCCGGCCAATATTTAATGGCTTTTCTTGCTTTGTTTCCACTTTTGCTTCCATACCTTATCCCCCCTTGTTATATAAAACGCCATAATTGGCAGCGCTTCCAAAATAAAAAAAGCCAGAGTTCACGCTTGGATAATATGTATATACAAGGAGGTTTTTGTTTTATAATATAAAACTCAGTTTTTGTTTTGTGATAAAAAAAATAAAAAGATAATTCTGTTTATTCTGTAAAGTATCGTATTATGAGGATTTGTGATTGTCAATCTTTATTCTTATTTTTAGGATTATATTCCTAGTTAACGTTTTATGCCAAATGGCGAAAATTGATAAACGGTTTTTGAATAGTAAAATCATAACAAAATTTAGCCCACAATCCATTTCCATCTCCAGCTTTGCTACCGGAAGGGCTTAGAGACCATTCGTCTCTCAAAAATCTCAGGCAACATTAACCGGCGGTTAAGTTTTTTTATTATTTTTCTATAAGAAAAGCAAGCGCTCCTGATACATGTGGGACGGCTATAGGCGTACCTGATAAAGCAGCATGTAGTTTACTAGATAAGTGGGACATTAATTGTTCGCTTGGCCCTACTGAATCTACTTTTCTATTGGTATTACAAAATCTTAATGGAAGCCGTGATGGTTAACGGAGCTTCCACTACTTCCTAATAAGCACCCGGAATATTGTTTTCATTTGTTGTGGAGATTCCATCCCTTCGCACATTTACTACAACTATATTTTTTAAAGAGGAATGAAGGGCTGGCTCATCGTCTGATCCTCACAGTGACATTGAGTTACTCCTACCTCTTCTCCTTGAGGATCTGTTCATTGAATTTCATAATTTACATTTGTTCGATTGAATCCCCTCCTGAATCAGGTAAGGGAGTTCATGTATGGTATATTTTTTTCTTCCAACGTTGTTTTCTTCTTTTATTCTTTGATTTCCGTTTATACATTTAAAAATTCTAAAATAATATCTTATATTAATTTTTTATGATTCCGTAATTCCACTTATTGCTTTTAAGAAACTCAAGACAACAACTATGCCTTATATTAAACTATTGATTCGTTAATTAAATAAGAAAAAGAGCCGTTGTAACAGCTCCTTGTCCCCCTCTTTCACCCTTTTGAAACGATAGCGTAATGTTTCTCCTACTTATTTTTTACTCTTTGCATGCGTTTGACCTTATATTGTTCAAAATCCCAATTCGACAAAAATTCTTTTGCAGAAGTATAGCCTGATTTATAGAGAAAGTAGATTTCCTCCTCATTCAGTTCAAAATCCGTGGCGTTGATGCCGCCAGTAGGAATTTGAATCGTGCGTTCAATCGTTTCTTCGTTCATATGTCGTAAATCATGGGCTTGAAGCATCGTTTTAAATATATTTTTGAAAAGGTGGATTGGCGTTGGTATAACCGGATCTATGTTAACTTCATCTTTCACAAAATGGAATCCGAATGTTGGAAAACGAGGGTTGTCTGTATCAAATATCCATATTGGGAAGTTACTAAGTAAACCACCATCTAAAATGTAGGATTTTTTCCGGTCTTTTGATTTCCAAATAACCGGACGGAAGAAAAATGGTAGAGAGGCACTCATCATTACGGCAGTTGAAACTTTTAAATCAGCAGGAGACATCCCATAGCGTTCCAAATCATCTGGCAAAATAAGCATCTGACCATTCGAAACATCAGACGCAATTATCTTCAATTTTCCATCTGGAAGATCCGCGAATGTCTTAATCCCTTTTTCTGAAAGAAGAGAATCCACCCATGATTCCAAATAATCGTTTTTGTAAATCCCAAGATGAACCATAAGTTCCAAAAAGAAGCCCAAAATGGGAATTCGATTCAGAATTGTCCTGCCTCGAATCTTTGAGTAATTGATTTCACTAAACCGTTCTTTAATTTCATGGCTTTTATAGCCACTAGCCAAAAGAGCAGCTATTACTGCTCCTGCTGATGTCCCAGCAAGTCTTTCCCATTCGACTTTTTCCTCTTCCATTGCTTGAATCGCTCCAATAAAAGCAATTCCCCTGGCCCCCCCACCTTCAAAAACGGCATCTGCTTTCATTTTTTTCCACCTCTCGATAAGAGTTATTATTAATATTAACAACATTTTAAAATAAAGCGAATTTTCACACTATTAGATACCAAAAATCAGCCCCGTCAGTTGAAGAATAAAACCGCTTGCCATCCATGATTGGAATTAATGACGGTTCTATTTTTCTAACAAATTAATTCACTAACAGTAGCAAGAATCACATGAGTTTAAAAGGTTGTGTTTTTTAATCTGTAACACAAATTCTGTAATGTCATGTTCTTTGACCTTGCCAGCTTTTCAGGTTGTTCGCAGAATTAACCGTACTTCTAATCTCTGTTTATGCTTTCCATCCCCGATTGACAATTGGTTGCATATCTATCCATTTTTCCTTTTTTATTTTTTATCACCTTTATTATTACTTCATGTCTGTGGATTCCCTACTTGAGAAACCCTTAATCATTTACTCTGGCTCACTGCAATATTATTAAAAGGGGATAGACTACCTTAACGCACCTTTGATGGTAATCAAACGTAATAACAGTAGTAGGATAGCATCTATTATCATGGTATGTATAAAACGAGGCATTTGCATGGACAAATTATCAGATTAGGAATCAGCTTTGATAAAGGTATTCTTTAAATTATGTCGAAAGGATATGTAACAAATAGAAGGAGTGAAAAAATGGAAAATAACCGTGCCAAGAAAATGTATGATTACCACGTTTGGGCTAATCAGCAAGTGTTCCAAAACCTAAAACAATTACCGGACGGAATCTATGGCGACACGATAAAAAGTGTCTTTCCATCCATCAAGGAAGTCCTTGTTCACCTTTACGCAACAGATATTACGTGGTTGGAAATAATGAAAGGAAGTACAATTCAAGATACTTTTAAGAAAGTTGAACAGCGGCGGAAAGAAGTGGACGGAGTCACAATAGACAAACTTGAATTCTGCTATGAGAAACTTGCAAAGGAGTATGACAATTTTCTTACTTCACAGCCTGATCTTGAACGGACCATTGTAACCGAACATCCCAAAATGGGGATTTGTGAGTTTGTACTTGCCGACCTCATCCATCATGTAGTGAATCATGGAACTTATCATCGCGGTAATGTATCAGCGATGCTCCATCAACAAGGCGAGCGTGGCGCACCAACAGATTATGTATTTTACTGTTTAAAATAAGCGGTTTGGCAACCAATTTTATCAAGGAACATCATTTAGGAGTCGCTGTATACATACTAAAGCACCGCTCATTCCATATGAAAGCCGATGATCCTCTTGCCAAGGAATCATCGGCTTATATTTGTTGAGAATGAATATCCAAACTCTCGTGGCATGGCTTTATTCAATCAGTACCAATATATGTTACATGATCTTTAAAGCTTTACACGTTGAAGGCGAAGTGCATTTATTACGACTGATACAGAACTGAAGGCCATGGCAGCACCCGCTAACCACGGGGCAAGCAGTCCGATTGCCGCAATTGGTATCCCGATTACATTATAAGCAAAAGCCCAGAAAAGGTTTTGTTTGATATTCCTCATCGTTTTTCTGCTCATAAGGATTGCATCTGCAATACTGTTCAAATCCCCCCGGATCAAAGTAATATCAGCAGCTTCCATGGCTACGTCCGTCCCGGTTCCTATCGCCATTCCTATATCGGCTAGTGCCAGCGCGGGTGCATCATTTATTCCATCTCCGACCATTGCCACTCTTTTACCAGCGGCCTGCAGTTTTTTCACTTCTTCCGCTTTCCCTTCAGGAAGGACTTCTGCAATCACTTGGTCAATGCCAACTTGATGGCCGATGGCATTTGCTGTCCTTTGATTATCCCCTGTTATCATGATGACCTGGATATCCATCGCTTTTAACCTTTTAATCGCCGTTAGCGAGGTATCTTTTATTGTATCCGCAACCGCAATAAGTCCTGCATATTCCCCTTCAATGCTGGCGAGCATTGCGGTCTTCCCTTGCTCTTCAAGTTCTACCATAGCTGTTAGCGCCTTAGTAATATCCACGTTGTTTTGCTTCATCAATTTACGCGTTCCGACGAATAACACTTTTTGATCCACTACAGCTCTCACCCCGTATCCAGGAATCGCTTCAAATTCCTCAACCGCAGCAAGTGCTATCCGCCTTTCCTGAATTCCTTGAACGATTGATTGGGCAAGAGGGTGTTCAGATTGTTTTTCAGCGGCACCGATAAGAGATAAAAACTTTTCTTCCTCCATACCATTCTCGATGAGGACATCGGTTAACACTGGTGTACCATTCGTTACCGTTCCAGTTTTATCCAAAATCACCGTGTCAATATGGTGAGTGGTTTCCAAGTGTTCCCCGCCTTTAAATAAAATACCGAATTCGGCGGCTCGCCCTGATCCTGCCATGATGGATGTGGGAGTGGCCAGACCTAAAGCACAAGGACAGGCTATGACTAGCACCGCTATCATCGCTTCAAAAGCTGGTGTGAATTCTCCTGGGTTAACCCAGATCATCCAAATCAGGAAAGTTAAAAGGGCGATTCCGACAACAATGGGAACGAAGACGCCGGAAATTTGGTCAGCAAGACGTTGAATCGGAGCTTTGGAACCTTGAGCATCTTCGACTACTTTGATGATTTGAGAAAGAGCTGTATCCCTCCCGATCTTTGTCGCTTTCATTTTTAGAAAACCATTCTTATTCAATGTTGAACCGATTACAGTATCCCCGATTGTTTTATCCACCGGAATGCTCTCACCCGTTAACATGGATTCATCGACTGCAGAGTTCCCTTCTACCACTTCTCCATCGACAGGGATCTTTTCACCCGGCTTCACCACAATCGTATCTCCCACGATGACTTCTTCAAGTGGTATTTCACGTTCTTCACCATTTCTTAAAACCAATGCCGTTTTGGCCTGAAGCCCCATCAATTTTTTGATGGCCTCGGAAGAACGTCCTTTTGCTTTTGCTTCAAAAAGTTTCCCTAAAAGAATGAGGGTGATAAGAATCGAACTAGTTTCGAAATAAAGTTGTGCCGTATTGTGATGGGATCCCATCGAGATGATCGCCTGATAAACACTGTAAAAATAGGCAGCGGATGTTCCCATTGCGACTAATACATCCATATTGGCACTTTTATTTTTCAAGGCTTTATAAGCCCCAACATAAAACTGCTTTCCAATCAGAAATTGCACAGGGGTGGCGAATGCCATTTGCACCCAAGGATTCATGAGGAAATCAGGCATATAGATAAACGAAGTAAAACTAAAATGGCTTACCATCGCCCATAACAATGGAAAAGATAATATGACCGAAAAGATGAATTTATTCTTTTGTTTTTGAATTTCTTTTTGACGGAAATCCACGGATTCCATATTATCTTCCTTGATGATCGCCCCATACCCCAGCTTCTCCACCCGTTGAATGATGTCAACTGGTGAAGCTTCGGAAGGATCATATTCAACGGTCGCATTTTCAAGCGCAAGATTCACATTGGCCATGCTCACTCCATCCAGCTTATTTAACCCTTTTTCAATCCGGTTAGCACATGCGGCACAGGTCATGCCCGTAATCGTAAATTCCTTTTTCTCTTTTACTACATCATAGCCAAGTTCTTGAATTTTCGATTCAAAGTCCTTGTTGCTTAATTTTTCCGAATCATATTTAATGACCGATTTCTCAAGTGCCAAATTAACGGTGGCTTCCTCAACGCCTTCCATTCTGTTTAACCCTTTTTCAATTCGGTTAGCACAGGCAGCGCAAGTCATTCCTGTAATCTGCATACTTGTTTCTTTTATTTGGCTGCTCACTTCATCCCCGCCTTCCTATACCGCTATGGGGTATAATTCTTTGTAAAAAAGAAGTGCTTAACAGCACTCTTATGACTTACTCGACATCATAGCCTTGATCATCGATTGTTTCTTTTATTTTCTCAAGTGATACTTTTTCCTTATCAAACGCTACATCTACTTTTCCTGCATCCAAATGCACTTTTACGCTTTCAACACCTGCAAGTTTTCCTACATTCCCTTCAACTGCATTCACACAATGACCACAAGACATTCCACTTAC
This sequence comes from Peribacillus simplex NBRC 15720 = DSM 1321, assembly GCF_002243645.1. Lineage (NCBI taxonomy): Bacteria > Bacillati > Bacillota > Bacilli > Caryophanales > Bacillaceae > Peribacillus > Peribacillus simplex. The sequence continues at coordinate 331,957 of NZ_CP017704.1, forward strand.
ATTCAATGATACGGTTTCCACTTCAACATCTACTCCTTTATTTTTTCATTAATTTTTGTATCGTTACAAGCACTTCATCTATAACCTCTGTATCCCCATCATTCAGGCGTTCGACCACACAATTCCTTAGGTGACCTTCCAATAAAATCTTGGCCACACTATTCATTGCGCTTTGTGTAGCTGCTATTTGGGTAATCACATCATCACAGTACGTATCTTTTTCAATAAGACCCTTTATACCGCGAATTTGACCTTCGATTCGATTTAACCGGGTCGTTAAATTCTTTTTTACTGCTTCTGAGTGATGACTCTTTCGGCCGTGGGAAGATGTCGTACAGCATTCTTCTTCATTCATAGAATCTTGACTATTCATCATTTCATCCATTACCCATCCCTCCTCGAAAATTAATATACCATACCCTCCTACCCTATGCAAAGAAAAAGATTTATGTTCATTATTTATTACTATTTGTTTTTTAACTTTTTCTATTTTTAGCTAAGAAACGCACATTTTGTAGTTGGACTACCCTGAACCTATACCGCCAAGAACCACTTGATTAGAATACGAGTAGTGAGTATGTTTTATTAAACCCAAATAACAAAAAAACACTGAGGATACTAATGTATCCTCAGCCAGACTGTAGACAAACTTGAAGAAAAGTCAGTTTGTCTTCAGTTTTTTATTTTATAAAAGTTCCAACTTGATTTTCAGAAATCCGCTCCCTTTCTGCCAGTTCATTCGGCAGGAGTATCGAAAATTTCTTTAATCTCGTGAGGTTTCATACATATAAAAAATTTTGTTAATTTATAAAATAGAGTTATTGCAATAATTAGTTCTTTAGATATTTTTCTATTAACTCAATAAATAAGTTCATAGATTTCGTATGCAATTCCACAGATTCCGTTATAACTGAAAAATTTCTTTTTATCGGTGTCCCTTTAACATTTAATACTTGAATGGTACCAAGCATTCTTTCTTTTTTTACAGTAAGTTCAGATAAGTAACTAATGCCCAGCCCTGCTTCAACTGCTTCTTTTATAAGTTGTGTGCTGCCGAACTCCATTAACTTGGAAGGACGTATTTGTAAAGATTGAAATAATGCTTCTGTTGCCTCTCTTGTACCAGAACCTTCTTCACGGACAATCCAATTCTCTTGTTCCACCTGTCTCCGTGTAACTTCCTTATTGAAATAAATTGGATATTTCCCCCCTGCCACGATATACATTTGGTCGGTGGAAACGGATTTTATATATATATTTCGAAGAGAAATTTCCCCCTCTACAATTCCTACATCGATCTCATGACTTGTGATTGCTTTGGCAATATCCCTTGTGTTGCCAATCTGTACCGAAGGGAAGATATTAGGAAATAGGTTTTTCATTCTTGCAAGTATATGTGGTAATACATACTCTCCAAAGGTATAGCTGGCACCAATTTTTAATGGTCCTGTTGGCTCGTTATTTAATTCATTCACTAACATTGACATTCGTTTATATAAACCTGTTATTTCTTTAGCATGTAAATAGACTATTTCTCCTGCTTTAGTTAGCTGGACAGATTTGTTTGTTCGCAGAAGTAATTTTGCACCTACATGTTTTTCCAATTGTTGAATTTGCTGGCTGACTGCAGGCTGAGTCATATGAAGCTCTTCCGCTGCTCTGGAAAAGTTTCTTTTATCAGCTACAGATATAAATACAGATAATAGTTGATCCATATGTTCCCCTTCTCACTATCGTATTTACTTATTATAACTATAATAATCATTTATTTTCCTTATTGTAAAACATTAGTTACGATAAATTATAAATAATCCAAATAAGGGGTTGAAAAACATTGGAACAAAAAGCGTTAATAACTCCCAGTCCAAATAAGCAAAAAAAAGCGGAAAAAAAACTAAATGTTTCTTTGATTTCTGGAATTGGTTTTACATTGATCATAGCCGTGTTAGGTTTTATTTTGGCAGCGTTGCCTGGTCTAAATCATATTGGACCTCTTGCGTGTGCCATTTTACTAGCTGTGGTTTATAGACAGGTTTTTGGATATCCAAAAAAATTACGTACTGGTATTCAATTTTCATCAAAAAAACTATTGAGGTTTGCCATCATACTTTATGGATTAAAGCTTAACATGATTGTGATATTTCATCAGGGTTTCCCTCTATTGCTAAGAGGGACAATAACGATCATTTTTTCAATTGTTGTTCTTATGATCATTGCAAAATGGCTGAAGGCAGATTTTAATCTTTCTTTATTATTAAGTGTCGGCACAGGCATTTGTGGTGCGGCTGCCATCGCGGCCGTATCGCCAATTATAAAAGCAAAAGATGAAGATACGGCTATGGGAGTAGGCATCATCGCATTAGTCGGCACAGTGTTTTCAATAATCTATACGTTAATATATCCTTTTTTATCAATTGGTCCTATGAACTACGGAAATTGGGTTGGAATCAGCCTACATGAGATAGGACATGTTGCATTAGCTGCTGCCCCGGCAGGCCAGGACGCTCTTGCTCACGCATTACTTGCCAAGCTTACACGAGTATTCCTATTAATTCCGGTTTGCTTTATCCTCATGCTTTGGGTGAAAAAGAAAGGAAAAGTAGAAGGGGAGGCAAGATTCGAGTTTCCATGGTTTTTAATTGGCTTTATCGTTATGAGTTTTGTGGGAAGCTATATCATTGGTAATAAAGTATTGGTATCACAAAAAGTGATGTCTTATATTGCAGACTTCACATCATTTATGTTAACAATGTCAATGACCGGATTAGGATTAAATATTAGCTTGAAAGAATTACGTACCAAAGCAATACGTCCACTTATTGCCATTATTATTACATCAGTTCTTTTATCATCGCTAACGTATATTAGTCTTTAACTAAGAATAAAAAGGTGAATTTTTACCCACTGCAATTATATATGACCGTCATGAATATGTTCAAACCGAATATTTTTTTCTTTTTTCGACTCATTATAGATGCATGGATCATAGCAAAATCGTAATTTCCCTTGTTGAAATTCTGAATAATAACTGTAAGGTTTTGCTCAATTAACTCAAATTCAAATGTTATTTCACTATTTTTTGAATTAAACTTTACCATGATTTCTTGAAGTATAAAAGAAAAAGCAGGCGCAGTAATTAAATAAGTTTATTGATATTTTTATAATCATAAATTTCTTTGTTTAGTTCTTTATTAGCGTTTAGTAAAGTAATTGCTTTCGATATAACTACCTTCGAAAGTGGGAGTAACTCCTTGTTTTGAACGGATTACCTCACCATTGCTTACAAGGTCTAAACAGGTCATTTCAACGCATTCCAGTCATCATATTTTTTAGCATAAAATTAAAATATTTAGGGTATTAATAATTACGTTAATCTGATAAAAAGGAGATGATTATGAATATGATTGATAACTCATTGAATAAAGAGAATAACGAAACCTCTGTAGAGTCAGTTGAAGGTGAAGCTGCTATCAACTCTCCTAATGGGCAATCCGATGCCCCTCCAATAACTCAGTCAAAAGATCCTGAATTCGATCTTTTCGGCACAGGATTAAATGGGTATCCGTTTTAATGCAGTAAAAAAACATGACTAAATTAAAACCCATTATTAGTAAGACGAGATTCAGTCTTACTAATAATGGGTTTCTAAGTATACAGATATAAGTAAGGCTACTCAGGACGAGTCGTTTTTTTTCGAACGTTTCCAAAAAATCAGTTAAATATGTTATTTATATATCTGATGTGTTTTTTATATGATCTTAAAGAATCTTATCCATACTTGTATGATACCCTTTCAGTTGCACGACAAAAGCGCTATAAAAACTTACAAATTTGCTGGTGGTATATTTTTTACCATTATTTTACAACCTCTTTGCAGTTCAAACAAATGTAATAAATGCGGAATGAAATAGCTTAAATCTATTTGTAAAACTAATGTGAGTCTAAATCATGAACTTTGATTATTAAAGTTTAAAGGACCATCTGAGATGGTCCTTTAAGCATGTAGGCCTACCATTATCCAAAGGAATCCTGGTGCAAATAAGACCTGTTAGAAGCATAGAATCTCAATATCCTTTCATCTATGTATTATGAGGCTACTCCAAATAATTCATGTATGAATTGTAGCTGTAAACTCTTCATAACCAACACCTCGTTTTATTTTATTCACATGTTCATAGAGCCTCAATGATTACTGAGATTCCTTGTCCTCCTCCGATACAGAGGGAGGCTAGTCCATACTTCTTTCCTCGATTCCTTAACTCTAGGGCCAATGAATATATAATTCTAGCTCCACTAGCCCCAACTGGATGACCTAATGCGATTGCTCCACCATTGACGTTAACTTTTTCCCGTTTCAATCCAAGCTCTCTCTCTACTGCAAGATACTGGGCAGAGAATGCTTCATTGATTTCGAACAAATCGATATCTTCAATATTGAGTCCTACTTTCTGTAAAGCTAATTGACTAGCAGGAACTGGTCCAATGCCCATAATATTTGGGTCTACCCCTGCAATCCCCCAGGATATGATTCTTGCCAATGGCTTCACATTGTGATTGTTTTGAAGGAAGGATTCACTTCCAAGTATTAAGGCAGCTGCCCCATCATTAATACCACTGGCATTACCTGCCGTTACGGTCCCATCCTTTTTAAAGGCGGGTTTCAGTTTCGCTAATCCTTCAATTGAAGCATTATGGCGAATATGTTCATCTTCTAAAATGGTTATTTCCTTTCCTTTTTTGGTGAATATCGTGACAGGGGAAATCTCTTGTTGAAATCGTCCCGTCAGTTGGGCCATTGCTGATTTTTGGTGTGATTGGACAGCCAAACTATCTTGATCGTCTCGGGTTAGTTCATATTTTTCAGCAAGAGTTTCCGCTGTAACTCCCATCCCACACCCTATATATTCATCGCTTAAAGTCGCCCAAAGCATGTCGTCCAATTGTGGAGACTGTAAACCCGTACCAAAGCGGACATCTCGTAATACGTGAGGAGATTGGCTCATATTTTCGGTTCCCAAGGCTAGGGCGACTTCAGCATCCTTTAAAATAATCGATTGAGCTGCCGATACCACCGCTTGCAATCCAGAACCGCATAAACGATTGAGAGTTAAAGCGGGGCTCTCGATTGGAATCCCAGCTTTCAAAGCAATATGCCTGGAAAGGTAGGAGGCATTTTTCGAAGTATGTATCACATTCCCTGCAAAAATATGCTCAACCTCTTCAACTGAAATATTACTTTTTTCAATGGCTCCTTTACTTGCGATGACTCCAAGATCAATGGCAGACACATCCTTTAATACCCCTCCAAAACTCCCGAATGGTGTCCTAGCTCCACCTAAAATATAAACATGACTCATAATTCATTCTCCTTTATTGAAGGTTGTTTGATTCGATTTGATGGACGGAAAACATCTTTTCCATTTCTTTATTTTACCTTCTGATTTTATACCGTTATTAGGGACATGATTAATTAACGGTATATTGTTAATGTATATTTTAAAGGTTCCGTTAATTAACCTTTGTAAATAAACGTCAAAATAAATGAGGCAGGAGTACAATTGATTGCGTACCCATTCCTTCTTTTCCCTATCCATTTTCATCATAAATGTTGAATAATTGTTGGACTGCGAGTGTGGGAGAAGTATGGCCGTTAAGAAGTAATCCTTCCATTTTCGTAATGTTTTTTTTCATCGATGGTTACCATAAAATCTCGCCTTTAATTGGTCCTCTATCATAGAGTGAACCCAGTCAATCATTTGTTCTTTTTCTCCTTTTTCCAAAGAATCCATTCCTACTGGTAACTTGTTTATATTTCTGAATGACCTTCCAAATGTGAGATACGCCTTCACCGGTTAAGGCAGACACAGTAAATGCTTTTGTTTCCCAACCCTCGGTGATTGGGTTATCATCCCCTATTGCAATCGCCAATTCTTTTATTTTCTCTTTTTCCACTGCCATGCTGTAAGGCTCTAACTCGTGCCCAAGTAAATCTTTCACGTTTGACAAGCCCATTCGCCTCTTTTTAATTGATTACCATTCCTGTTTTCGTTAATTTTGAGTTTTTTCTATGCTTTAAGCAGATTTCCGGCAATAACAAGACGCTGAATCTCTTGCGTCCCTTCATAGATTTGGGTGATTTTAGCATCTCTCATATATCGTTCTACCGGGTATTCCCTTGTGTATCCATATCCGCCGAATACTTGAACAGCCTCCACCGCTACTTCCATGGCGGTGTCTCCAGCAAAAAGTTTGGACATTGCAGATTGAAGTCCGTAAGGAATTCCTTGATCCTCACGCCATGCTGCCTGATACGTCAATAAACGGGCAGCTTCGATTTTTGTGGCCATATCGGCTAATTTGAATTGAATAGCTTGAAGTGAGCTAATCGGTTTTCCAAATTGGACGCGATCCTTTGCAAATGCGACAGCATTATCAAATGCTCCTTGAGCGATTCCAACAGCTTGGGAAGCGATTCCGTTCCGACCGCCGTCGAGAGTCATCATGGCAATCTGGAACCCTTCACCCACTTGGCCCAAAAGATTGTCCTTTGGAACGCGGCAGTCCTCAAAAATGACCTCTGTCGTGGCGGAAGAGCGAATGCCTAGCTTTTTTTCCTTCTTTCCTACCGAAAAACCTGGGAAGCCCTTTTCCACAATAAACGCAGAAATGCCTTTATGCTTTAGTGCCGAGTTGGTCTGTGCGAAAACGATATAAGTGTCGGCATAGCCTCCGTTGGTGATAAAAATCTTCGATCCGTTCAAGACCCATTCATCTCCGTCTAGAACGGCTGTTGTTCTCATTCCACTGGCATCAGATCCGGATCCAGATTCCGTCAAGCAATACGCACCCATGTTTTTTCCTTCCGCCATGGCCCGCAAATATTTTTGCTTTTGATGTTCCGTTCCAAACTTGTAAACCGGCCATCCGGCTAACGATGTATGTGCGGAAAGTGCGGTCCCAATTGAAGCGTCCACCCGAGACAATTCCTCCACCGCGATCACATAACTCAAGTAATCGGCACCTGCACCTCCGTACTCTTCTGGCCAAGGAATGCCGCATAAACCAAGTTCCGCCATCTTGTGCCAAATCTTGATATCAAAGTATTCCTCTTCATCACGTTGAGCAGCAGTAGGTTCACATTCGTTTAGAGCAAACTCTCGCACCATTTTTTGCATCATTTGATGTTCCTTAGATAATAAAAAATTCATCATTAGTCTCCTTTTTTGATTTTGTTATTCCAAACATGATATCTTCTGAAAAACTATTAAGCTATTTGCCATAGTAATTCTATAAAGATAATACTTTTAAAAACTCCACCCCTTTCAAGGATAGGACTTTAATGCTACTTACACTTTTTGTTCGATAAGCTTTCGGGTATAGATGGTTACCCATTTCCTTGGCAGCAATCCCACAGATTTAGCCATGAGTTTATTTTTAAAGCCTGGAATGATCACAGTTTTATTCTTCATTAACCCTTCAAATCCGCACTTGGCAACAGCTTGCGGTTCTATTAAGTTCTTAATGAAAATTTTTGTTCTTGTTGAAGCCAACCCTTGCGTGAGCGGCGTTTTGGTAGAAGGGGGACATAATACAGAAGCTTGAACTCCGGTTCCTTTAAGTTCTTCCGCAATTGCTTCCGTAAAGAATAAGACGTAAGATTTGCTGGCCCCATACATCGACATCCGTGGAGTTGGCTGAAAGGCTGCTGTTGAAGCCACATTTAAAATTTTACCTTGCTTACGTTTCACCATGTCATCCGCAATAAGTCTAGTTAAATACGTGAGCGAGATCATGTTAAGCTGCAGGTATTCCATTTCTTTTTGAATATCCAATTCCGTCATCAACCCTAATCCGCCAGCTCCAGCATTATTAATCAAAATATCGATGTCAATTCCTTCGCTTTTCAAGTATCGATGCAAGCTCTCTACCGTTGTATGACTGCTCAAATCGCCGGCAAAAGTATTCACTTGCACGCCATATTCCTTTTTTAAACTCTCGGCTTGTTGTTCCAACAACACCGAATCTCTGGCGACTATTACCAAGTTATAACAATGCTCTGCAAAAACTTTTGTGAATTCATATCCAATCCCTTTTGTAGCCCCAGTAATCAAAACCGTCTCTGCTGTCATTTATCATTATTCCTCCTAACACCATTATCTATTAAATTAGAATATTAAAAATATTAAAAATATTATCATGTTAATGATTATACTTATAAGTTTTAATTAAATAAAATTAAAAATATTAATATATAAATCATTATTACTAACAATGAAAGAAAAAGCCCAGAAAAAAGAGAAGCCTCTTCGTCATTTGGACGCCGTGCTTCTCCTTTTTTTATAAATCTAACTAAAATTTAGTCACATCAATAGGTTCAATTCCTTCAGCCGCGCAATGTTCATAGTATCTTTTCAGGAATGTTTCCCAATTGTCTCTGGCAACAATTTCTCCTTCTTCACCCAAATAGTCTAATGTTCCTTCTACAATATTGAAGGTGATAACATCTTCATCCCCTACAGCTATCGGCGTATGTTTGGAGCCTGCAGGCTCATAAACCATGTCACCAGGTTTGGAGATCCAAGGCTCCTCGAGGTATCTCCAAGTCCCTTGGACGGTATACACAATGACTGTTCCAGGATGGAAATGGGCCGGAAGCTGCATTTTCGCAGGAACACATAATAACGTAACCGTCTGTCCTGTCACAGGGTTGGCTTTAAGCAATTTAAATTTCGCATCTCCAAAATATGGAATCCAAGGCAATTCATCTACACTAACATTACCTGCATGAAATACTTCTACTTCTTTTACGTCTTTTAAATTACTCACTTAAAATCCCCTCTTTCAATAAATATTTATTAAATCCGCTTATTGTTTTCGCTTTCATCAACAAGCAAATTAAATAGTTCGAATTTATTAATTTCAGTATATTCGTAATTATTAATTAAGTAAAATTGATATTTTTTAATTGCAATTAAGTATGATTAATTTATGCAACCACGTTATTTGGATGAAATTTACTTAGCCCCAAGTCCACCATCAATAGTCAAAATATGTCCAGTACAATAATCAGATGCTGCTGAAGCTAAGTAAAGGAGTGCACCTACCAAATCATTGTCACTGCCTAATCTTCTAACTGGAACTTGTGAGGCAATGAAAGGGCCTGCTTTGTGTACAAGTGTTCCCGGTATTTCTGGGTTATTCATTCCTGTAGTGAAAACTCCAGGAGCAATTGAATTTACATACACTCCATGTCGGCCCCACTTAACTGCTAAATCCTTCGTTAAAGTCATCACTGCACCCTTACTAGTTGTATATCCGACAGAATCTACTGCTTCCGGGTCAACACCTTTAAAGCCGATACTAGAAGAAATATTAATGATTTTACCGTATTCGTTATTAATCATATGTTTTCCAACTGCCTGACACATCAAGAATGTTCCTGTCACATTTGTATCCAACATAGCTTGCCATTGTTCTAAAGGCATATCCGTAGCAGGAGACTCAAAAACTGTTCCGCTGCTGTTGACTAAAATTTCGATTTCCCCAAAATGAGAAACCGCTTTCTCCACACCTTGAACGACAGATTCCCGATCTGTGACATCCAATGATAGAGCAAGTGCCTGTCTTCCTAACGCCTCGATTTCTTTTACAACTGCTTCGCAAACCTCTAAACGCCGTGAACATACTACAACGTTTGCTCCGGCTTCTGCCAACGCCAGTGCCATTACACGCCCTAACCCGCTGCCGCCTCCGGTAACGATTGCTGTCTTACCATTTAAATCAAACAATTGGTTTAATGACATTCTAGTTCTCCTCCTGTTTTTTCGGAATATTCAAAGATTTTTAAATATTATTGATATTGATTATACTAATAAATTATAATTAAATAAAATTAAAGATTTTAATGTGGTAAGTAAGTATTACTAATATTTAAAAAAGGAGAACAGTCATGAATATTGAACAATTACTATATATCGTGGAAGTCGCAAAATACAGTTCTTTGTCTATCGCAGCACAGAATCTACATGTGACTCAATCCAACATCAGCCAGTCCATAACCAACTTGGAAAAGGAGTTGGGGATTAAAGTTCTTAAGCGGTCACGGGGACACGGCGCTGTCCCAACCGATGAAGGAAGAATCATTCTGAAACTCGCCTATGAAGTACAAAAAAAACTTGAGGAAATAAAAGAGACTGCTAACTTATTGAATTCCACGGAAGTGGGGGAACTGAAAATATCGTCATTACCCGGATTGATGACGTTCCTGGTAAAAGCGATAGCATCGTTTAGACATGATTATCCGCACGTAAATTTGGAGGTTGCCGATAAAAGTGGATCTGCTGTAATTGAAGATGTTCGACAGCATAAGACTGACATTGGACTGATTACGTATTCAAGTGATTTGAACATAAACATGGAAGGAATAGCTTTTGAAGCATTAATCGAAGGGAAGCAGAAAGTATATGTTTCTAAGCATTCTCCCTTAGCCATCCTTGGTACTATAACTCCGCATGATATACTTGATCAAACTCTCGTGACATACAAGGGTGAATTTATGCAGTATTTTGTACAAGAATTCTTTCATAAATATAAGCCCTTGAAAATCTTATTTACTTCAAATAATATGGATGGAGTTCTCCAAGCCGTCAATGAAAATTTGGCAATTACATTTGCTCCTGATTTCGTAATGAAAAACTATCCCCTTATCATTAATGGCGATATTGTTCCAATTGATTTGGGGTATCATCCGACTGTAAATATTTCTTTAGGATTAGTTCGATCAGAGAATAAACATTTGTCCACTTTTGCCAACAAATATATTCATTATTTAAAATCAGAAATTATTAAGAATTAAAACAGAAAAAAAGAGAAGGCTCTTCGTCTCAATGTGGGCGAAAAAGCTTCTCTTATTACAAATCTTCTCTACCTTCACGATCATAACATTTTGAATCTCTTGAACCGCACGCTTAATGATTTTTGTCCTGGTACCCATACTGTTAACCCTCCTAAAATTTGCATTGTAAATTTTGCGGTAAGTTACCCTTTAAAGGTGAGTTAAGTAGGTATGTCGGTACGGTGTTCAATTTTTTTTCACATAATTTTTTCCTTCCAATATCCTTTGGATATAGATCCCTGGTGTATGAATCTCATCCGGATCAAGAGCAACCACTTCAACCATTTGCTCCACTTCGGCAATCGTAATCCTGCCTGCCGTTGCTGCGAGTGGATTAAAATTCCGCGCTGTCTTCCGGTAAACAAGATTTCCTAACGGTTCACCTTGCCATGCCTTACGAAGGCAAAGTCCCCAACAATTCCTTCTTCAAGAATATGCGTTCTGCCATTAAATAATCGGTGCTCTTTGCCCTCTTCAATCCATGTACCCACGCCAGTCGGCGTATGGAATCCCTGGATGCCAGCTCCTGTCCGAATTCTTTCCGCCAGCGTACCCTGGGGAACAAGCTCTACTTCCAATTCTCCACTTAAAAATTGCTTTTCAAAGATCTTGTTCTCACCTACCATAGCTTGCAACCATTTTCTTAATCTTTTTATTTGTAAGCAGTAAACCCATTCCCAATCTTCCACCCCACAATTGTTACTGCCCGCCTTTCGAGCTCTTCCAGCTTTTTTAGAAACTCATTTTCTGCTTCAAGGAATTTGATTCTCGCTTCGGCCTTCCTAAGTTGATCCTCTTACTGTGGCTTGGAAGAAGGGCATCCTGTACTTCCTTTTCCACGGCATTCCGTATTAAGGAGGCCTTCCTCACCAAACCTTTCAAAGGTATCACGCCAGCGCTGTAGACAACGCTTAGGCTGTTCCTTACCAATTATTTCGAGATTAAATCCATGTTCTATGAAAATTCAAGAGGGGGATTTCCCCTTTTTATATTTCTTATCAGCTTTTGTTTTAAATTCAGGATTATAGGAGATAGAACGCTCTGAAGGACTTATGATAGTTGGATTCTTTTCAAGTTCTTTAATCTGAAATTCAGCATATATATTCTTACTCATAGAAACCCTCCGTCCATACTCATTACACCTATTGAAACAAAAAAAACCGGATAAGGGACACTTTTTATGTGTGTCCGTTATCCGGGGGATAGTTCAAATAAAGAAGGCCCTCTACAGTTCAAATCATGTTACGAAACTACTAAATTACTTAATCCTCCACTTCAATATTATCATCAGCGTAAGTCTCGGATATCTTATCCTGACAACTCCAGCACTTACTGCGATTTCGCTCCATAATAGCTAAATCTTCATGACACAATACACAACAGCCCATCTCGGAAACAGCCTTTTCATTTTTACACATAGTTTATTTCCCTCCTTGATTCACCTATTAATGATTTTTATACAATAACTTGTTCCTCAGTTTTTTTCGTTGTTTGACTTTGGTTCGCGGGACGGACAATGGTCCAAAACAATAATCCGATTACGAACATAACCAAAGAAGTTACTTGGAAGCCATAACCATATCCAATTGCCTCTGTTCCTGCATACTGGATAAGATACCCGAATATGAGTGGAGCAATAATGCTTGCTGAACTTGATAGAGCCACATAGGTCCCTTGAGCCTTTCCAATGTTTTTGGGAGAAAAGAATTCCATTAATATGGCGGGTGCGAGTGAAAGAATAACAATCGCAAAACCCGGAGCAAGGATAAAGAATAGAATGGAAATAGCACTAGAATTAAAGGCATTTGCAAGAAATAAACAAATAGCGGATAGCACCATCGTAATCCCTGCAACATTTATTCGTGCTTTACGAATATCTCCTGTTTTGCGATAAAGCCGATCCGATAACAAGGCAAATATAATTTGGCAAATGGCAGCAAAAAGAAAAGGTAAAGACACTGCAAGTTTCAACATTTTCCCATCAAAATGTTGAATTTCGGTGAAATATGCAGGAAACCATACCGCTTGAACGGACAATAACCAATAGGCACATCCTGCACACAAAACGATAAAAATAAAATTTTTAGATAAAAGATACGGAAGAAACTGACGCCAAGAAACATTAGAAGAAATTATTGAGTGCTTATCTTCTTGATCAAAAGTATACGAACCGATTTCTTTTGGGCTTTCTTTTCCAAGAATCAACCATAAAACTAGCACCATTAGTCCAACAATCCCCATTGCTATAAAAGCAGATCTCCATCCATATCCATTGATCAAGGAGATTAATAATGGCGAAGCAACCGCTGGCCCGATTGTTGCTCCAAAGAGAACAGCGCCAAAGCCTATACCATGTCTATGTTTAGGGAACCATTTTCCTATTATTGAAGTTGATATAGCAACTGCAGGACCTTCTCCTGCTCCCAAGACCATTCTTGTAATTACTAGCAGAGACAGACTGGAAACAAAAGGTGTGGTGAATTGAACAACCAACCAGACAAACGATATCCAAGTAAACATTTTTTTCGTATTTCTTGTATCGGCCATTCCCCCTAGAATGAAAGAGGAAAAGGTAAAGAACCAAAAAAACGAACTGCCGACAATTCCCCATTGTGAAGGACTTAAATGTAACTCTTTCATTAAAGGAACAGAAACCAAACCAATGATAATTTTATCAACCTGGTTGATCATACCTGAAGCTACAAGAATTAATAATATGATCCAAGAATATTTAGGTGTTTTCAAATTAATAATCTCCCCTTCTATTCCGTTAACATGAATCAATTAGTGTTTTAAAAGTTTTTAAAGGTAAACCTTCCGTGTTTAACCTCGTCTAAACTCTTATATTTATTAATCCCATTACCTCATTTTATCTGTAATACCTCCAGCTGTTTTTTCACGTACCGGAATACCGCCGCGACCCGCTTTACCTGTTTTCTCATCAATGAACATCGCGAAGTCTGGCGCAATTTCTCGCCCATTTGGCATCGTGAGCCACAATCTTAATAAATGACGTTTTCGTTCAGGTTCTTCATAGTCTTCGTATACAGTACGTGAATGAAGAACAGTATAATTATTAACAAATTGCATATCACCCGGTTCCATCATCATATCAATATGCATGTTTTCATCATATAGGAGGGAATCTATTAAGTCATATGCTTCAGTTTCAACTTTTGACAAATATCTCCCTGTTTTTGTTTGTGCCGATTCGACATATCCGCGGTTATATCTGCAGCTTAATTTTCCTTTGTAATAACTAAAGACTGGTGATGAATAAACAGGAGATTCACCTGGTGTTTCCTCACCACGACGATCCAAGAAATATGGAAGATAGAGAACTCCAAGATACTCTGGGTACCTATCCAGAATTTCATTGTAAACCGCGATGGAACTTACGATACTACTGTAACCGCCAGCTTTAGCTTTTCGAAGACTTAATAATCCGACTACGTCAGATCCATCTGGGTGAAAGGGAAGATGAGCATTCGTTTGGTAACCACGTACATTTGAATCATTAATGTCGAGACCTTGGTCAACAACATGCCCTAATAAATCACCTTTTGCGTTTTGCGTTACCGGGATGCCTAGGTGGACTCCGAGACCCCAGTAAATGATGCTTGCTTCTTCATCTGTATACTTTTCAATTGGTAAGCCACGAATTAATAGAAAACCTCTCCCATTTTCCAACTCGTTTATAAAGTATGCTATTTTGTCAGAAAGATCCGGAATTGGAAAGTCCTCCTTGTTAAAATCAGGTGCCTTTAACCCTTTTTGTTTTACATAAAATAAAGCGCTTTCAAGATTTGCAATCGCTTTCTCTGACAAATAATAAATCCATGAATCATCTTTTTCTAAATCAATACCTTTCCAAGCCACTGGTCCTTGAATTTTTTTCTTTAAAATAGACGGCACCGAGAATCCTCCTTCGTATTCTATTGCAATTTTAACTATAGTACCTAATGAGTTTGGGCTGTTTTCCTACTTAAAAGCGACTGCCACTATCTTTCAAGCCCTTATACAACAATTATTGCTTAATAAATGTTGTTCCTTGTTCCCCCCTCACTTCCATGGAAGCGCTTCAAATAACTTCTGACTGTTATAATTGTTATTCCATTAATTATATTCATAATTTTCAGTTAAATAAAATTAAAATTTTTAATCTGCAAATAACCTTTACTAATAAATGGAAAATATAACACCCTTGTACATGGCAATCTTACAACACATATCTTTATATTAATAAAACTTAAGTGCAATTTAATATTTTTAATTTTATATAATTATAATTTATAGGTAGAATCAAAGATAGAAATGATTAAATATTCTAATAAATAACTTTCAAGCAGAGTCTAATACAAGTTAATTCGAAACAGGAGGTTGAACTATGGACTTAAAATTATCTGGAAAAAAAGCACTTATCGTTGGAGGAAGCAGGGGGATTGGCAAAGCTATTGCCCGTCAGTTGGCTTTGGAAGGTGTAGATTGTACGATTTGTTCAAGAAACGAATCTTCACTAAAGAATGCAGCAGACGAATTGGCCAAAGAAACCAACAGAAGTATTTATCCAATCGTGGCAGATACTAATGATCCTGACTCTATCCTAAATTTAGTTGAAAAATCAGCAGCAGAAATGGGAAGCATTGATATTTTAATCAACAGTGGAGCCCGTGTTGGTGGCCATGAACCAGAGGAATTTAACAGCATTAAAGATGAACTTATCTTGAAAGATTTTGAAGAAAAGTATTTGGGCTATTTTCGTTGTATCCGGGCTGTTGCTCCTTATATGATCCAAAATAATTGGGGACGTATTATCAATATAAGTGGTCTGGCAGCTAGAATTGGCGGCAATTATTTTAGTTCCGGACCTCGTAATGCATCTGTTGTCCATATGACAAAATCCGCATCATTAGAATTAGGAAAGCACGAAATTACTGTCAATGCTGTTTATCCAGGGATTGTCGATACGGAAACGTTTAGAGGCCGTGTCACTAATGAGGAAGCTATACGCCAGGCAGCATCAATGAATGCCCTTGGCCGCTTGATTACACCAGAGGAAATTGCTTATGCCGTTACCTTCCTTGCCTCACCTTTGGCGGCATCGATAACTGGCGATGTCATTTCGGTAACCGGTGGAATTGGAAATACCGTTTATTACTAAATGCCTAGGGTTGCTATTGTTACAGTTTCGTTGATTATCAATAATTTCTATTTTAAAAATTAAATAGGTTATTTTAAAAAGCGAGCCTCACTAAAATCTGAGGCTCGCTTCATTTAGAACATTTTCTTTCAATCTATCCCTATTGTATATTTCAAGGAACTCAAGAACTTCTCGATCCTAGAAACAGTCAATTCTATGTTCTTTGAGAAAATGGCCATTTGTACAAAAAATCCGTGGACCATCCCGGGTTCACATTCATATTCAACTTGTACACCAAAATCTTTCAGACGTTCAGCATAGGCCATTCCTTCATCCCGAAGCACATCATTTTCCGCTGTAATAACAATTGCTGGCGGGAGATCACTTAAATCTTGAGCTACCAAGGGGGAAGCATACTCATTACACCTGTCCTCAATATTCCTTAAATAATGATTACGGAACCAAATCAACTGTTCTCGATCAAGACCAAATCCTTTTGCAAAGGTTCGATGGGATTCCGTATTGAACTCAAGATTTGTCGCAGGATAGATTAAGACCTGTGCAGTGATGTTTGGACCTTTTTTGTTTCTCGCCATCATCGTAACTACAGTCGCTAGATTTCCACCTACGCTATCCCCTCCAACTACCAATCGAGAAACATCTCCGTTAAATGAAGTCCCTTTTTCAAAAACCCATTGCAATGCGGAATAGGCGTCTTCTACTGGAGTCGGAAACTTATACTCTGGAGAAAGACGATAGTTTACGGATACAACGATACTTTCCGTTCGATTCGCTATCATTCGGCAGCTAGCATCCGTTGAATCAATGTCTCCTAGAACCCATCCTCCACCATGGTAGTAAATAAATAGAGGGAAAGGACCTTGCCCCTCCGGTATATATACCCTGCATTTGATTGTTTCATCCTGGCTTACCGGAATCATGAAATCCTCAACTTTTGAAAGCGGTTCTAGTTTTACAGCAGGACGTGGAGCTTTAGAAAGCATCTCTCTTACTGACTTATGATCCATCGTATGAATAGATGGCAGCTGATTAAATGCTTGTAAATATTTTTCTGCTAGCGGATCTAAATTTGCCAAAAAACTCATCCTCACTTCAGGTTATTTTTAACTTACCCAGTCTATATTCGAAACCATTATTCCTGTCACGAAACTCTCAGATTAACTTCAAAATAAAAATATAAAATGGTGATTTTATTCATCATTTTCGTTGAATAAAATCACCATACAAAAATAGTGGTGATTATTGTTATCACCGGTTTTTATCTAATTACAGGTGCTCCCCCTATATAAAACTCGAAACCTGGAGCAATTTTTCGGCCATTTGGCATCATGAGCCACAATCTTAATAAATGACGTTTGCGGTCTTCTTCTTCATAATCTACAAATAGTGTACGTGAATGAAAAACGGTATAATTATTAACGAATTGCATATCACCCGGTTCCATCATCATATCAATATGAAAGTTTTTATCAGCAGTAAGGGAATCTATAAAATTAAATGCTTCGATTTCCTCTTTCGACAAAGAGATACCTGTTTTCGTTTGTGCTGATTCGACATATTGACGTATATATCTGCAGCTTAATTTACCATCGTAATAGCTAAAGACCGGTGATGGAACTACAGGAGATTGACCTGGTGCTTCTTCCCCACGAAGATCATGGGCAAATGGACGATAGAGAATTTCAAGGTACTCTGGGTGATTATCCAGAATTTCATTATAGATAGACATCGCACTAGCGATACTGCTTAAACCGCCAGATTTCGCTTTACGAAGACATAGTAATCCGACAACATCAGCGAGATCTGTGTGATAGTCAAGACGTACATTCGTTTGGTAACCTCTTACTGTTGTATTATCATTAAAGTCTTTACCCATATTTTTGATATGCCCTAAGAGGTCACCCTTTTTTTCTTGAATGATCGGTAGGCCTAAGTGAAGTCCAAGACCCCAGTAAATGATACTAGCTTCATCGTCGGTATATTGATCCATTGGTAATCCACGAATCAATAGAAATCCTCTCCCATTCTCCAGCTCGTCTACAAAATAAGCAATTTCATCAGCGAGATCAGGAATCGGGAAATCCTCCTTGTTAAAATTGGGAGCCCTTAACCGTTTTTGCTGAACATGTAATACAGCCTTTTCAAGAGCTGCGAGGGTTTTCTCTGACAAATAATAAATCCATGAATCATCTTTTGCTAGTTCGATACCTTTCCACGCTGAACGCCCTTGAATTTTTTCCTTTAAAATAACTGACATACATATTCCTCCTTTATATTTGTTATACCACTTTAATAAACGGAATATTTTGAATTTATTATTTATGGTACACTTATTAATTAAATGAAATTATCTTTGTAACTTATAATTAAGTTAGATCAATATAATCTTACTAAGAATCTTTCAATCTACGTTTATACTCACTTGCTCATCTTTTTCAATTATTGTGTAGCTTTCCTTTGCGGGACGTACACCGATCCAAAACAATAATCCGACTATGAGCATCCCTAAAGAAGAGGCTTGAAATGCGTATCCGTATCCGATAGCTTCAGTCGCTGCATTTTGAATAAGATAGCCAAATACGAGTGGAGCAATAATACTTGTAGTACTTGCAAGTGCAATGAACGTCCCTTGTGCCTTTCCAATATTCTTGGGAGAAAAAAACTCCATCAATATTGCAGGTGCGAGTGAAAGAATGACATACGCAAAACCCGGAGCAAGGGTGAAGAACAATATGGATATCGCCGTGGAATTCGCGGCATTTGCTAGGTATAAGCATAGAGCTGATAACATCATCGTTATACCGGCAAGATTTATTCGTGCTTTACGAATATCTCTTGTTTTACGATAGAGCCGATCTGATAGAATGGCAAATCCTAATTGGAAAAAGGCTGCAAAAAGAAAAGGTAAAGACACGGCTAATTTTAATGTTTGACCATTAAAATGTTGAATTTTGGTAAAATAGGCTGGAAGCCATACCGCTTGTACGGACAATAACCAATAGGCACCCCCCCCGCACAAAACGATCAGAATAAAATTTTTAGATAATAGATGCGGAAGAAACTGACTCCAAGAAACTTTAGAGAGGCTGGATGATTGCTGCTCCTTTTGCTGTATCGACGGGCAGCCGATTTCTTGAGGACTTTCTTTTCCGAAAATCATCCATAAAACCAGCACAATCAGTCCCAGAATACCCATCGCTATAAATGCAGATCTCCATCCATAATGATCAATCAAGGAGATCAATAATGGTGAAGCGATCGCAGATCCCCCTGTCGTTCCTAACAGAACCGCACCAAAGCCGATGCCGTGCCTATGTTTCGGGAACCATTTTCCCATGATTGCCGTGGATAGAGCTGGGGCAGGACCTTCACCAGCTCCCAAAATCATTCTGGTTAACAAAAGCATAGACAAACTGTTAACGAAAGGGGTGAAAAATTGAACTATCAACCAAATCAACGACATCCAAGTTAACATTTTTTTCGTGTTTTTTGAATCGGCCATGCCGCCAAGAATAATAGAGGAGAAAGTAAAGAACCAAAAGAAAGAACTTCCTACAACTCCCCATTGAGATGGACTTAAATGTAACTCTTTCATTAAAGGAACGGAAACCAAACCAATAATTATTTTATCCACTTGGTTGATCATCCCGCTAAGAACTAGAAATAATAAGATAATCCAAGAATATTTTGGAGTGCTTGTCATGTAAATCTCCCCACATTTTCCTATATAAGGAACACCTTTTTCTGTGCTCTGAAAAGGTGTTCCCACTCGTCCTTACTAAACGTTTTATAAAAAATCACTTCAGGGTTTCTACAATACCGCCAGATGTTGTTTTACGTTGTGGTACGCCGCCGCGACCTGATTTACCCGTATTCTCATCAATAAACATCGCGAATTCCGGGGAAATTTCCCGACCATTTGGCATTGTGAGCCACAATCTTAAAAGATGTCGTTTGCGTTCCGGCTCTTCATAGTCTTCGTATTGAGTACGTGAGTGCAGAATCGTATAATTATTGACGAACTGCATATCCCCTGGCTCCAGCATCATGTTATAATGTAAATTCTCATCATGAAGGAGGGAATCCAGTAAGTCTAATGCTTCAATTTCCACTTTTGATAATTGGATGCCTGTTTTTGCTTGTGCTGATTCGATAAATAAACGGACATATCTACAGCTCAGTTTACCTTCATAATAATTAAAGATTGATGATGTAAATACTGGAGGTTCTCCCGGCGCTTCCTCTCCACGACGATCAAAGGAAAATGGACGACAGAGAACTCCTAAATATTCCGGGTTCTTCTCCAGAATTTCATTGTAAACAGTCATCGAACTGATGATACTGCTGTGACCTCCAGATTTCCCTTTTCGCAGGCTTAATAATCCAACAACATCAGATCCATCAGCATGAAATGGAAGATGCAGTTTCGTTTGGTAACCACGTACATTAGAATTTTCTAAGCTAAAACCTTGATCTTTGACGTGCCCTAAGAGGTCACCATTTGCGTTTTGCGATACCGGAATGCCCATGTGAAGTCCGAGACCCCAGTAAATGATGCTTGCTTCTTCATCTGTATACCTATCAATAGGTAATCCACGAATTAATAGGAACCCTCTCCCATTCTCCAGCTCTTCAACAAAGTAAACGATTTCTTCATATATATCAGGAATCGGAAAATCCTCTTTGTTAAAATCAGGTGCTTTTAAACCCTTTTGTTTAACATGAACTAAAGCGTTCTCAAGAGAGGCAATCGTTTTTTCAGACAAATAATAAACCCATGAATCATCTTTAGCCAGGTCAGTGCCTTTCCACGCTACTTGCCCTTTAACTTTTTTCTTTAAAATGGTTGACATAATTAATCCCCCTTTTAGTAAGTTGGTTCATTTCTTACTTCACTTCAGTCAATTCTCTTAACTCTCTGCGCAAAATCTTCCCTGTTGAGCTCTTAGGCAGCTCTTTAAAAAATTCTACTCGTTTAGGAAGTTTGTACTTCACCAGCTTATCCTGACAGAATTGGATAATGTCATTCATGGTGATCTGATCATCCTTAACTACGACAAAAGCTTTAACACTTTCTCCGTATTCCGCATCTGGAACTCCGATTACGGCTGCCTCTACCACAGCAGTATGTTGATACAGGACTTCCTCCACTTCACGAGGATATACATTGTAGCCTCCAACAATAATAATGTCCTTCTTGCGGTCAACAATGTAGATGTATCCTTCTTCATCCATTGTTGCGAGATCACCAGTGTAAAACCATCCCTCATTAAAAGCAGCTGAAGTAGTTTCCGGCATCCCCAAATATCCCTTCATTACATTTGGCCCTTGAACAACTAATTCTCCGACTTCTCCTCGCGGCAATTCTTTTCCGAACTCATCTACAACTTTGCTTTGGACAGCTGGAATATTCAAGCCGATAGAACCTGGCTTGCGAGTTCCTTTTAAAGGATTAATAGCGACGAGAGGAGCAGTTTCCGAAAGCCCATATCCTTCCAAGATAGAAACATTAAACTTGTTTTCAAATTTATGCAGCAGCTCTGCCGAAATCGAGGCACCTCCAGAGATACACATGCGAATAGATTGGCAATCCTCCGCAATCGCTTCAGGCAATTGATAGATAAAACTGTACATCGTAGGTACTCCAGCAAACACGGTTGCCTTTTTTTCTCGAATGGTGCTGACCACGTCATGAGGGCTGAATTTAGGCTGGATCAGGACTGTAGCCCCACAAGCAATTGGCGCATTCAGACAAACAGTCATACAGAATACATGGAACATTGGCAGAACTGCTATGACACGATCTTTAATATCGAATTCTAATAATTTTGAAATGGAGTCCGCATTTGAAACCAAGTTCCGATGCGTTAACATTGCACCCTTTGGTTTCCCGGTTGTTCCTGATGTGTATAGAATGACTGCAAGATCTTCATCATCAATGTAAGGGCTTCCATAAGTATTAAAGCTTGTGCTTGTTTCCATGAGATGCTCCCATGTCGTTTCCTGATTCTCAGCTTCGGTATAAACCACAAGCTTCAGATTTTCCAATTGCTTTTTTACTTCTGATAACTTCGATTCTAAAGATACATGAGTAATGACCGCTTTGGCTTGACAATTGTCTAATAAGTAATTGATTTCCCCTTGGGTATAAAAAGGATTGATCGGAACAACAAATGCACCAAGCCGTAAAATACCGTAGTACGCAATGAGAAATTCAGGGCTATTTCCTAAAATAAGAGCCACTCCATCTCCCTTCCTGATTCCTTGTACATACAGACCAGCAGCCAATTGATCCACCTTCTGATTAAGTTCTTGATAAGTAACACTTTTATCTCCATAGATATAAGCGATACTTTCTGGGAAATTACTTGCGCTTCTTTTTAGATTTTCGTTTAAGTTATAACTCATTAAATGAATTCCACCCCTTTTCTCACATAGAAGGCTTTGAATGCCAACTTTTTTGAATATTTAAACTATTATTACATTTTAAGTATACTCATAAATTATAATTAAATAAAATTAAAGATTTTAATTTGTATGTAAGTATTAATAATATTAAAAAGGAATTTCAGGATAACAGAAGGGCTACTTCATGATCTCTCCATCTAAAAAACTTTCCATCGGCACATTATCCCAACAGTTTCCCTTGCAGGACATGAATTGGGTTAGCCCAAGTTCCTTCACTTTGTTTTGAAATAGCGGATGGGTGTAATGGAATCCTTGGTCAGAATGCACGGATTGCACTCGGATGGAACTCGTGATTCACAGCCTGCCTTAGCTTGTTTAACTTTTCATAAACGATATTCATTTCTAATGACGTGGGTAAATGGTACGTGACTATTTCTTTTGTAGCCGCATCTTTTACGTATGACTACTACGCTTTTTGACCCTTTCCATAATAAAGATAGGCAATGTCAGTAAGCAGAATTTCCCCTGGCTCCTTCTGTTTGAATTCACGATTTAGAATGTTGGACAAGTATGGTGCTCCTTGGTTGCCTTAGCCATCAACCGTCTGATTTTCTTATGATTCATGACGGCCGAATAATCATTTTCCATAACCATTTTGATTTGGTTGGCTCCTACTTTTTCCTTTTTACTGAGGAATATATTTTTAATTAATTCTATGTCCAAATCATCCTGTTTCTGGCATAGCTCACGGGTTGAAGCTGCCTTTAACCAATCGTAGTAGCTACTTCGACTTACACCAGCCAATTTGCATAGATAGGAAACAGCCTTCTTTAACTGGTTTATCCTGATCGTTCTTTCAATCAGATAGAACTTCTCAGTTGCAATTAGAATTATTTCATTTTCAACGCCCGCCTTTCTAACTTGCTTTTTTAGAAAGTCATTTTCTGCTTCAAGGAATTTGATTCTCGCTTCGGCCTTCCTAAGTTGATCCTCTACAGACTGTGGCTTGGAAGAAAGGGCGTCCTGTACTTCCTTTTCCACGGTGTTCCGTAAGGACCGTCCTCACCAAACCTTTCAAAGGTATCACGCCAGCACTGTAGACAACGCTGTTCATTACCAATTATTTCGAGATTAAAGCCATGTTCCATGAAAATTTGAGAGGGGGATTTCCCTTTTTATATTCCTTAACAGCTTTTGTTTTAAATTCAGGATTATAGGAAATAGAACGCTCTGAAGCACTAATGATAGTTGGATTCTTTTCAAGTTCTTTAATCTGAAATTCAATATATATTCTTACTCATAGAAACCCTCCGTCCATACTCATTACACCTATTGAAGCATAAAAAAACCCCGGATAAGGGACACTTTTTTATGTGTGTCCGTTATTCGGGGGATAGTTCATGTTTCCTCAGCGTTTTTATTTCATTTATATTAAGATTCCAAAAAGCGATAATCACTGTTCTTTAGAAATATTATTATTCCTTTTCTTTTTCACTAAAAGAATGATGGCAATGATAAAGGCAACTGCGCTATATATCCAGGTATACATAAAGGCAAGACCCAATCCTATATTTGCATCCATATAATCGTTTTTTACATGATCTATGGCTAAATATAAAAGCGGTGCGGCTCCAATGATGAATAGGATGACAATGAGTACATTCTTTTTCGGATTCCTGGTTGATAAAATAATAATGATGAAGGATAGCAAGAGAAACGCTTCTGAAGCTATCGTCAACGTTACCAGATTGCTCATTATAGTTCACTCCTAATCGTGGTTGCATAAATGGAATATATTTATGTTCCCTTATATCTATGTTACTTTTCGTTCCTTTTTCATAACTCTCATAATATTTTTTATTTGAATGTTATCTTATTAAAAAACCTGAATACCTTCATCAGGAATGAAGGATCCAGGTTTCATGTTAATTTTTCTTTGATAATTGTAATGCATTCTTGATGCTTTTCAATGATTTTGAGCTTCCGTACATCAAGACTCCACCACGATAGATTTTTGCTCCGATTATTCCTAGTAAAACAATGGTTAAGATTAACACAGCAATGCTGATAGCGATTTCCCAGAACTGAACTTCAAGCATCCCTACGCGCAAGAACATGATCATAGGCGTGAAAAATGGAATGAATGATGTAATCGTAATATAACTCGCTGACGGATTCCCTAGTCCAAACATCGCAATCATGAAGGCAATGACGACTAACATGGTCATCGGTGAAATCATTTGCTGGACATCTTCAATTTTGCTGACAACGGACCCAAGGCATGCCGCAAGAGTCGCGTACAGAAAATAACCAAGCAAAGCGAAAATGATTGCATATATGATCGTTGAGATATCGGTGCTGCCGAAACCGAAAAATGAAAAGAATCCTTCATCCATACCTGTCAAGTTTTGTTTAATCGAGAAATAGCCCACTCCAAAAAATAAAATCATTTGCGTAAGACTAAGTAAAGCAACACCCATTATTTTGGCAAACATCTGTGTGACTGGCGGAACACTTGAAATCAGGATTTCCATGACTCGGGATGTTTTCTCAGTAGCCACTTCCATTGCAATCATTGTTGCATACATCAACACACCGAAGTAGATGACAAATAGGAGCACATACACGAGACCTCGTGCTTGATTAAGATCCTCTTCCGTTTTTGCATTTTTCTGAAGCGCAATGGTATCAAATGCTGGCGGCGTATTCAATTGAGCGATTTGCTGCCCTGTCAAATTCAATTCCTTCGCAGTTATTTGACCCTTCAATTGGGTAAGCGCTAAAAGCAAATCGTTACTTACTGCAGAATCTGAAATTTGATTCGCTTTATACGTTCCCTTGAAACCTAGGCTGTCATCCTTTTCGATTAACAGATACCCAACGATTTCTTCTGCGCTGACCATTTTCTCCGCTTCCTTTTCATCCTGGGCGGAAATGATCGATAGGTCATCGTTCACACCTGTAACCGCATTTTTATAAGAATCAAATAAGCTATCTTCAGTCTGATCGATGACGGCAACCTTTTCCTGATCATCACTGTCAAATTTATCAATAAGATTCGAAATATTCGTAAGGACTAGAATTAGGGCCATCATAATGATTGTAGAAATGATAAAGGATTTCGTTTTTAATTTTGATAGATATGTATGGGAAAGGACAATCCAAAAGTTATTCATAGACGGCACCTACTTTTTCAATGAAAATATCCGTCAGCGATGGTTCTTCCAATTCGAACTTCCGGACGAAACCTCTTGGAACAAGATCACGAATCATATTCTCAGCAACATCTTCACCTGTGACTTGAAGAATTTTCCCTTCCATCGTGTTCTTAACTTTTGTTACACCTGAATAAGTATCCAAGAAAGATAAGTCAAAATCAGCTTTAATTGATACATTCTTTTTACCAAAAGAACGCTTAATTTCTTTTAATTTTCCTGCCACAACAGGGGAACCTTTATGCATGATGCAAAGATGCTCACACATCTCCTCAACATGCTCCATGCGATGACTCGAGAAAACGATCGTCGTGCCGCTGTCCCTTAAGTCGATGACAGCTTTCTTCAGTATTTCCACATTCACCGGATCCAGTCCGCTGAAGGGTTCGTCAAGGATAAGTAATTCAGGTTTATGGATCATGGAGGCGATCAGCTGGATTTTTTGCTGATTTCCCTTTGAAAGCTCTTCAACTCGCTTATCGATATACTCGGGTACCATAAAGCGGTCTAGCCAATACTCCAACTCTTTCAAAGCATCCTTTTTGTTCATCCCTCTTAATCTTGCCAAATACACAATTTGATCGCGGACCTTCAGTTTTGGATATAGTCCGCGTTCCTCAGGAAGATAGCCAATCAATGAACTGGTCGTATAATCGATTTTCTTACCATCCCATATAACTTCCCCTTCAGTAGGGTCAAGCAGTCCGAGTATCATCCTGAACGTGGTCGTTTTACCCGCTCCGTTTCCCCCTAAAAAACCGAACATTTCTTTTTCGGGGATAGTTAAATCAAGCTGGTTGACAGCAGTGAAATCCCCGAATTTTTTCGTAACTTCTTTGATTTGTAAAGACAATGCACAACCTCCTAATATATGATTCTAAGTATATGTTAACGGAAAGGTTTTCCAATTTCAACTATCGAGAAGACTTTAAGAACTCTTCCCTTCACCATAATTGACATATCCAAGAAACAAATTTCCACTATCCACCCTTTGAAAAGAAATGCAAAGTTTGCAATAAGATTTTTCTGCGAATCGAAGGAATATTCCACCTTTCCTCTTCTTATTGCGTGACATGGAGCTATTCACATCACGTAACGTCTCCATCCTACACCTAACAGCCATTATGTCACGAATCTGAATAGCCTTATGTACTCTTTCACTTCCGGTTAACTCATTTCCAAAGTATACGATTGCAAAGCAAGGTATATGTCAGCTATGCTATTCATCACGTCGACAAAATGTTGTCGATGAAATATAAATGGTGGTCACCTGTTTCTTCAAATTTTTTTATCTTTCGATTCACTCTGAATAAACAAATATACAGTGTTCCAACGTAACAAAAAATAGGTTGGGTGCCCAACCTATTTACATATTCGTCTAATCGCTTTAAAGCGATAAATTTCAACTGATGCAAGTCTGTTTTCTTATTTTACAATCGTTACTTTTACCTTTCTTTTTTCTAGAAATTGTCTTGATGCTTCATCGATTTCTACATCCGTAATGACCTCATCCACTTCACTAGGCGGTACGATTAATGAAAACGCCTTTTTTCCAAACTTTGAGGAATCCACCATCAGGATCACTGCATCCGACCTTTCGATCATTTTCTTTTTTAATAGAGCCTGCCCTTCATTAGAATCACTGAGTCCTTCTTCTAAGTGAATCCCCTTGCAAGACAAAAACGTTTTGTTGACATGATACATCGTTAATGATTTCTCTGCTATCGGACCAACAAATGATAAAGACTTTGACAGCAATCTTCCCCCGGTTGAAATAACCTCTATTTTTTCTTTTTTACTCAATTCCATAACCACTTTGGTGGAATTGGTAATTACCGTTAGCGGTATGTTTGGTAAGGCTTTTGACATATACCAGGCAGTTGTACTTGCATCTAAAATAATCCTGTCACCTTCCACTACCCGCTTTGCCGCTTCATATGCTATCACTTTTTTTTCGTTGACATTTGTTATCACTCTTTCGGAAAAATGGATTTCCGAATCATCTTCTTGCAGACTAACGGCACCGCCGTGGCTGCGTATTAGTTTTGTTTCTTTCTCAAGCTTTTCGAGATCACGTCGGATTGTTTCCTCTGTAACTGAAAAGATTTCACTTAATTCTGTAACACGAATACTCGAACGTTCATTTACGAGTTCGACAATTTTTTGGTGTCTTTGAGCTACAAGCATACCAACTTTCTCCTATCTATATAATCTTTGTTTACTTTTGTTTGTTTTTGTATTGTAACATATATAAAGCCCTCTATATAAATAGAGAGCTTAGGAACTGCTTTTTTTCATTGATATCGTTATTTGGCAATTAGCTTAAAACCTTCAATAATTTCTTCAATATCTTCATCACTAATATCGATTACTTCACCAATACTTTTAGCGTACACCAATGCTTTTGCACTATATTCAGCTACTTCTAGCCTATCAAATACACTCAGTAAACTTTTTCCTGAGACAACTGCATACCCATTCTCAATTAATAGGACAGGATTATCCTCTGCTAGTTTATCTGCAATCATTCTATTATGATCTTCTCCCATTCCAAAAGGCACTTTATCTATATCCCGAAGAACAATGTAGGCCTCTGGAATTATGTGTGTATTATATTTAACATCTGTCACTGCATAGGCCATTAAAAATCTTGGGTTGGCAATGATGACAGATGTAAGCTCCGGGTTTAACTCATATATTTTTTGATGAAGCTCATAAAACTCACATGGTTCCTTGCCAGCTTCACTAAATTCATGATGAACCAGAACCAATTCATCTTCCTTAATATATTTACGGTCCTGTTGAGAAGGCGTGATTAAAATAGATCCATCTTTAAGGCGTGTTGAAAAGCTGCCTGAGATACTTGTAAAAAGCTGACGATCATATAACCTTTCCAATAACCTAATCATTTCTTGACGGCAAGAAACCTCTTCGACAGAATGGTGCTTCATTTCTATCTGTGTTAATTTATCAACTTTATATAAATCTATTTCTTTTAAATTTTGTTCGGTCAGTTCAACTGGCTTCCCTATATTTCTCGCATTTATTTCCATACAAGCAGTATCTTCAAGGGTTTCAAACAACATAAAGGCATCAAATATAGTGGGTTTCCCTACCACAATACCATGATTCTCCAATATGACTGCATCCCCTCCTTTTGCAAATTCAGCCGAAATATTTTCTTTTAATTTGTCGCTTCCAGGGATCGCATAGGGTGCAACCTGAAGGGAATCTGCTACACTCTTATATGCATGTAAAAGCAATTTTGGGTTTGGTCCTTTACGAGCCATACTAAAGGAAACCAATGCCGGGGGATGTGCATGTACGACAGCTTTAATATCGGGCCTTGCTTCATAAATTCCCTGATGAAAAGGAAGCTCTACCGATGGTTTATGTTTCCCTATGACTGTACCGTCCTTTTTGACGCACATGATATCATCCATGGTTAATGTTCCTTTATCAATGCCCGATGGAGTAATCCAAAGGTCACCATTTTCATCTAGAATAGAAAGGTTTCCTCCTGAAATTGTTGTCATACCATATTTATAGACACGTTCCATGATCATAACAATTTGTTCGGCTGGATGCAGGTTTTCATTCATACTTTATCACTCCTATTATTTACACTCTTCTTTCATGGAAATTGCTTGTTTAAATTTTTCAATCAGGGATGATTCAATTTTTCCTTTTGGCTCATATTTTTTTATAAGAAACGAGTGTTGTATTAACTTACGTGCCGTTTGTAAATCGCTTAATTCATTGTCTGAAATCATTTGAACTAGTATATTCCCAATCGCCGTAGCCTCTGTTGGTCCAGCGTATATGGTTTTCCCGCTTAGGTTTGCCGTAAGTTGATTAACGAATTCATTTTTCGCTCCTCCACCGACAATATGAAGTTGCTCGATTCTTTTCCCCGTTATCTCTTCTATTTGCCGAATGGACATCGCATAAATAATAGACATATTTGTAAATATACAGTTCGCTAATTCGCCCACTGTATGTGGAATCTCCTGATTCGTCTCCCGACAATACTGCTGAATTTCTTGAATCATATTTTCTGGATTTAAAAATCGTTTATCATTAAAGTTGATAAACTGCCTGCACTCATTTATTTTCTCTGCCTCATATACAAACTGCTCGAAGTTATAGTCTTCCTTCAAATGTCTTCTGACTTCTTGAATAACCCACATGCCAATGATATTTTTCAGGAAGCGGAAGGTTCCGTATGCACCCCATTCATTTGTATAATTGTTTTTAAGGGCTAACTCATTCACGATCGGTTTATCGCTTTCAATCCCAAGCAACGACCACGTTCCGCTACTAATATAGGCCCATTTCTCTCCATTACCAGGTGAACCGACTATGGCGGAAGCAGTATCATGTGAAGCAACGATAATCACTTCTGTATCGGGAAGATCAAAAGTAGAAAAACGTTCTTTCATCAGTTTCCCTAATCGTTCTCCTGGATTAGCAAAAGGCGGGAATTGATCTTTTGATAATGCAATCAGATTAAGTAACTCTTCATCAAACTTCTTCGTGTTTAAATTCAATAATTGCATCGAAGAAGCACTTGTAACTTCTGTGACCTTTTTTCCCGTTAGGCAGTAACCTAAATAATCAGGCACAGTCATGACATTCCTGGTGACTTTCAGGTTCTTTATATCTTCTTCGTACAATTGGTATAACGTGTTAAATGATAAGAATTGAATCCCCGTTTTTTGATAAATGATTTCTTTAGGTAGTGTTCTTGTGACCTTTTCGATTGTATTTTCGGTGCGCTTATCACGATAAGAGATAACTTCTTGCACTCTTTGTCCATCATCATCCAACAATACGTAATCCGTTCCCCACGTATCAATGCCAAGTGTACAGTGGTCGTATCCAAGCTTTTTTGCTGATTCTAACCCCTTTAAGATTTCATTCAATAAATGATCAATATCCCAAAAACATGTTTCATTTTGGGTGGTGAAACCATTCGCAAATCTATGGATTTCTTCAATTACTAATTTCCCGTTCTCAATTTTCCCTAAGACCAGCCGGCCACTTGAAGCACCAATATCCACCGCAATATGTATCATTAATCCACACTCCTCAATTTCTTTAAACCATGCATTATGGAAATGTGATCTCGGCCAAAGAAGTCATGCAGTTCTAAATAATAAGCATAGAGTTGTTTATAAATCCTTACATTTTCTTTAACCGGTATAAAAGTCTTTTCTTTTACTTTTGCCATTTTAGAGGCTGCCTCCTCTATGGAATCATACCCACCATTTATACGGCCGGCAGCCGTGGCAGCGTATATGGCTGCTCCTAATGCAACCACTTGTTCCCCATCCGCGGTTTTAATTTCGCGATTTAAAATATCGGCATATATCTGCATTAATAGTTTATTTTTTTGAGGTAATCCGCCACAGGCAAACAAATCGTTTATCTCTATACCGTCATTCTCAAATGTTTCAAGGATCTTCCTTGTTCCAAAAGCCGTTGATTCTAAAAGTGCACGGTATATTTCTTCCGGCTTCGTAGAAAGAGTAATCCCTGCAATCACACCTGACAAGTTCGCATCTACAAGGACTGTTCGGTTGCCATTCCACCAATCTAAAGCCACTAACCCTGATTGACCAGGCATTAAGCAGGAAGCCTTTTTTTCCATTAAGCCATGTAGATTGACACCTTCTTGCTCAGCTTCTTTCTTTACATACTCCGGAACAGCTTGCTCAATATACCATGCAAACGAATCGCCAACAGCCACCTGTCCCGTTTCATAACTGAATGATCCGGGAATTATTCCATCCTCAACTACACCACAAATACCCTCTACTTTTTGTTTTTTCTCAGAAATTAACATGTGGCATGTAGACGTTCCCATCGTCATCACAAATTGGCCTGGATGGACAGCTCCTACAGCTGGAACACCTGCATGGGCATCGATTATGGATACAGAAACAGCCGTACCGGGTTTCAACCCCATCTCCTTAGCCATCCCTTCTGTTAAACCACCCGACCGCCCAGCGATGGGTAACACTTCACCACGCATTTTTGTATCCAGTATATCCAGAAGACGTTCATCAATAGCCGCTAAAAAAGCAGGGTCCGGATATCCATCTTTTTTATCCCAAAGTGCTTTATAACCGCTCATATTACTGCTGCGTACCAGCTCATTCGTCAGTCGGAAGGTAATCCAATCCCCGGCTTCCATAAATAGATCCGTTTCTTCATAGATATCAGGTGATTCACGCAACACTTGTAATATCTTAGGGAACATCCATTCAGAAGAAATTTTCCCGCCATATCGTTGCAGGAATGGCTGATTCGTTGCCTGTGCAATGCGTGTAATATCATCTGCTTCTTTTTGTGCGGCATGATGTTTCCATAATTTCACCCAACTGTGAGGGTCCCTTTTCCATTTCTCATCAAAACAAAGGGGATCTCCCTTCTTATCAATTGGTAAAATGGTACATGAGGTAAAATCGATTCCAATGCCAATCACATCATTTGCATCTACCCCACTTAACCGAATCACTTCAGGAACAGAAGTGTATAAAACGTCCAAATAATCACTTGGATGCTGGAGAGCCCAATCTTTTTCAAGTTTACGTCCGTCTGGAAGCCTATTAGACATTACTCCATGACGATAAGGTGTAACATGTGTAGCCATTTCATTGCCGTTCGCTATATTTACTAACAGCACTCTGCCTGATTCAGTACCATAATCAATTCCAATTGTATATCTGTCATTCATCCCTTCACCATCTCCTAACATACAAGTCACTCATGATTTTTAATAAAAAGCCCCCTCTAGATAGTTGAGAGGGGACATTTATGTCTATCTGACATTAAAAATTAAAATCAGCTGCATTGTCTTTAGTAAAATCTGTCGGTGGTCCCATGATGATTGTTTTTCCATCTTCCCACACGTCAATTTCACCTACATTTTCAACTTTCAAACCATCTTCTGGTTTCTCCCCTTCAGCTAGACGTTTGGCAAGGGCAACGGTTAAATAACCTAGTTTGTCTGGCTCCCAAAGAATGGCTACATCTAGAGATCCATCATTTAAATATGGTGAAGAGTCTTTCGGCAGGGCAGTTCCAACAACTGTAATATCATCTTGCAGTCCTTTTTCCTGAACAGCTTGGGCTGCCCCAAGAGGTGCTGGAGTAGAAAAAGCCATGATTCCTTTTAATTCAGGATTTGATTTTATTAAATCCAGTGTTTTTTGGTATGCCACCTGTTGTTTTTCATCTGTCGCGATTTTATCCGATACTAATTCAATACCAGGATAATTCTCTTCCAGTTCTTTTTTTGCTGCATCAATCCAAGTGTTTAAGTTTGCAGCTGAAAGCCCTCCTGTTAATATAGCGATTTGCCCTTTTTCAACACCCATTTGTTTTACGAGGGATTTAGCGATATGGCGACCGTATGCTTCATCGTCTATTTGGTGGACGGATAATTCTACAAGGGATTGATCAGCTGGTGTATCCCAGTCCATGACAATTATTCCTTCATCCTTCGCCTTTTGAAGGACTGGTGAGAGTGATGCAGCGTCATTTGGCGCTACCGCGATTACATCCACATCTTGACTAATTAAATCTTCAATGACTTTTACTTGCTGTGCAGCATCCGGTTCCGTAGGTCCTGTGTAAATGGTTTCCACACCAAGGTCTTTACCTGCTTGAATCGCTCCTTTTTCAGAAGCATTGAAATATGGTATCCCCATTAACTTTGGTACTACGGCAATTTTCAACTTCTCATTACCACCTCCGCCACTAGTTCCTTTTTCACTGTTTCCCGTTGCTCCTTCTTGTGATACACAGCCTGCTAACAGTCCCCCAGCTAAAATAGCTGTTGCTAAGATCCCCGTCATTTTCTTCATAATGATCCCCCTTGAATTTTTCTTATTTTTTCTAAAGTATTTTCAAAGATTACATGGTCCTGTATATTACGCTACAGAGTTTGAAGGTAAATTCTTTTGACTTTTTTCATCTAATTTCGTTTTCACGAAGTTTATGACCAATACCGTGATTAAAATAACCCCCATCATTACAGTCACGATCGAACGTGGTACACCCATTAAGTTCAATCCGCTTGATAACATTTGGAAAATGATCACTGCGTAAACTGTGCCGATAACTTTGCCATATCCACCTTGAATTTCCGTTCCGCCAAGCACGGCTGCCGCTACACTTTGTAATAAATAAGAAGATCCCAGATCCACTTTTGCTGTATTATAACGGGATGTCATAATAATAGAAGCAATTGTGGCAAGAAGTGCTGCATATAAGTAAACCCTCATTAATACCGTACTATTATTTACCCCTGAAAATAATGTGGCGATCGGATTGCTTCCCACCATATAAACGCTTCTGCCCCATTTGGTTTTTGACAGCAATATAGCTGTTAATATGGCAAATAGTACAAAAATAATGATAGAAAGAGGAACGATCCCCATATAGTAACCGTTTCCAATTAAGCTATAACCCTCACTGAATCCTGAAATCGAATTTCCTTTCGTAATGCTTAGGATCACACCTTCAAAAAGGACCATCGTTCCGAGGGTCACCAGTATTGGCGAAACACCGATTTTTGAGATGAGTACGCCGTTAATCAATCCGCAGCTCAGTCCGACTAAAACACCGATTAAGATTGCGGCGAGCATTGGGTATCCGCTGCTTGCCATAAGTGCGATCGTCACGCCAGACAAGGCAGCCGTATACGTAATCGAAAGGTCAATCCCTCCAGTTACAATCACCACCATCATAGCTAAAGCGATTAAACCAAACTCCGGAAGCTGGAACATCATATTGGTTAAATTATTTGAAGAAAAGAATCCAGGTATCGAAAAACTCATTAACACAAACAAGCCTGCTGTAATTACACCTAAAGTATTTTCTTTTGATATTGAAAGCCGTTTCATTTTTTCACCTACGCTTCCACTTCAATTTTTGCTAACTTATCTTTTGAGCGCTTATATTGAATGTGGTCGTATGACACCGCCAGTAATATAATCAATCCAGTGAATACTTTTTGCCAAAAGGTATCAATTTTTGCCAAGATAAGACCATTTTGTACAATGCCTAGCAGAAGAACTCCCAAAACCGTTCCCAAAATGGTACCGCGCCCCCCCATGATGTTCGCACCGCCCAAAACAACGGCTGCTATGACCATCAGCTCAAGACCAAGCATTCCATTTGGATCCACAGCCTTTGTATAAGCTGTTTGAGCTATGGCTGCTATTCCTGCGAGAAAGCCCATATAGGAGAAGACAAAGATTTGAACTTTGTCAAAATTTATCCCAACCCGAATGGCTGAATCTTTATTACCGCCAATCGCCAATACTTCGCGACCGATTAATGTGTATTTCAAAATATACCAAGTAAACAGGGCAACGGCGATAAAAATAAGAATGATGATAGATACACCAAACACCTCAAAACTAGCAAACTTGATGAATACGGGTGGAAAACTGCTGCTGTTCAAATACTGTCCATTCGTAATGTACAACACGAGCCCATTAATGATACTCATCATTCCAAGTGTCACGACAATAGCTGGAATTTGAACCTTTGCAACAAGCAGTCCATTCAGTGCACCTAAACAAACCCCAAGAAATGGCCCAATCAAAAAGAGTAATAGGATAGAGATGGGATGGTCTGGCATGAGCATCATTACCTTCCCAACGATGACACAGACAGCGCTTGTAACAGCGGCGACCGATACGTCAATCCCGCCAGTGATGATGACAAGTGTCATACCCACCGCCAGAATTCCAAGGACAGCATTCCCTTTTAGTACATCCAGCAAATTGTCTACAGTTAAAAAATACGGGCTTAAGAATGTCAATGTAATACATAGAAGCAATACAATCATAGCGATGCTGATTTCCTTCGACTTCAAAACGGCGTTCATGCACGTACCTCCTCTTTTAGCGGAAGCCCTTTTTTGGAAGGCGATTGGGAACCAAGCAGAGCATAATTCATGATATTTTCCTGTGTCGCTTCTTCTATACCAAGTTCTCCGGCTATTCTTCCATGTCTCATGACCAAAATTCGATCACTGACAGCAAGTACTTCTGGAAGCTCTGAAGAAATCACAATAATGCCCATTCCTTCAGCAGCCAGTTCCCTCATTAACTTATGAATTTCTGACTTCGCCCCAATGTCAATCCCATTCGTCGGTTCGTCAATAATTAGGATTTGTGGTTTGGTAGAAAGCCACTTGCCGATCACGACTTTCTGCTGATTTCCGCCTGACAGGTCACCAGCTGCTCTTTTAGGCAAAGCAGGTCTAACATCTAGCGTTTTCATATAGTGATCAGCCAGCTTAACTTCTTCCTTTCGCTTAATTAATTTGAATTTATTTCTCAATTGTTTCAAAACAGGTAATGAAATATTATTGATTATGGACTGGCGAAGGATGAGTCCTTGCGTTTTTCTGCTTTCTGGAATATATGCAATCCCTTGTTTTACAGCATGTTCAGAAGACTTGATTTTAGTAGAAACCCCATTTATTTTCATACTTCCATCGTAGGGCCTGTTGACCCCGAATATCGCCTGTGCAAGCTCTGTTCTTCCAGATCCGACAAGTCCTGTAATCCCAAGGACTTCTCCAGCTTTCAATTCAAAGGAAATATCTTTAAAGTTACCTTCTTTTGATAAACCATTCAGTTCCAAAAGAGTTTTTCCCGTTTTTCCTTTTACCATATTCTTTTTATATAAAATCTGACGTCCCACCATTAGTGTGATTAATTTATCTTCATCAAGTTCTTCAGTTTCGTAAGTGCCTACATAATTCCCATCGCGCAATATTGTAAATCGATCGGAAACAGTAAATAACTCTTTTAACTTGTGGCTGACAAAGATTATGGAAATTCCGCGATCCTTTAATTTTTGTATAACTTTATAAAGCTTTTCAACTTCCCCGGCGGATAGGGATGAAGTCGGTTCGTCCATTACAATCAACTTGGAATCAAAAGCGAGGGCTCTGGCGATTTCAATCAGCTGCTGTTGAGCGATGCTTAATTTTTCAACGGGTGTATGAACATCAATCTCAAATTCTAGTTCTTTAAGTGCCCGTTTTGCTGTGTCCTCCATCTCCTTCCATCTAATCTTTTTCCATGGTTTTTTGTCACTATCCCGGCCAATATAGATATTTTCTGCTACAGATAGGTTTGAAAATAAACTTAAATCTTGATAAATGATTGAAATACCTTTTAGCGTAGCATCAATCGGTTTTTGAATTTCGGCTTCTTTTCCTTCAAAGTAAAACTTGGCGCCTGGGTCCGGTCGATAAATGCCAGCTAATATTTTAATGAGCGTTGATTTCCCGGCACCATTCTCACCTATTAACGCATGAACTTCTCCTTTTTTCACTTCAAGCTGAACGCTATTCAGTGCTTTTACACCAGGGAAGGTTTTACTGACATTCGTCATTTGCAATAAGAAATCAGACATGTTTCTCTCCTTTCCAACCTTAATCAGTCATAAATTTGATTCAGCTTTTGTTTTTTTCCATAGTAATTAAAGTTATTGGTTTCACAAAAATGTTCCACTTCTGCTAGCGTGGGCACACCATCTTGGGCCCCCATTTTCGTTACCTTCATCGCCGCTACAATTGAAGCAAATTCGGCTGCAGATTCGATCGTCTCCCCATCTGCAATGGCACAGGCAAGGGCGCCTGCGAATGAGTCTCCTGCCCCCACTGTATCTACAGCTTTTACAGCAATGGGCTCGATAAAGGATGTTTCACCGTTTTGATACACCAATGCTCCTTTGTGGCCCAACTTAATAATGCTGTCCACGCCAAAATGATTCTTAAAGAAAACACCCGCTTTGCATGCACTTTCCTTCGAGTTGACGTCGATCCCAGTCAACACTTTTGTTTCCTGCCAATTCGGCGTAATCAAATTGGCATACGTCAGTGCTTCAGTCGTTACCCCTTCTGCAGGAGCAGGGTCCAGGATAATAAACATATTTTTTTCTTTAGCCCTTTTCATGGCTTGCAGAACAGCCTCATCAGGAATTTCCATCTGTACAAGTAAAACAGCATAGTCATCACTGATGGTAGAAAAACAATGGTCAATATCACTTCTTTTCAAATCGTCATTGGCGCCTTTAATGACAAGCATGGTGTTTTCTGCTGTAGCATCTACTGTAATGACTGCGCAACCGGTTGGATGTTCTGCAACATGTTTCAGGGAGGATATGTTCACGTTATTTTGAAGAAGAGAACGTTCTATTTCATGCCCGAATGCGTCCTCGCCAACCGCACCGATCAGCTTTACTGGTTTTCCAAGTTTAGCGCACGTCGTTGCTTGATTTGCGCCTTTTCCACCACTTAATAGTTTCATATTTTCCCCGAAGAGCGTTTCCCCATGGGCTGGATACTGATTAGTGACTGCGACAATATCCATATTAATACTCCCAACCACTACAATCCCTTTCATGCACAACCCTCGTTTTTCATTTTCATTTGCTCTAAGAATGCCCGGAGTTGGCCAACGGCATCTTCCAGTAATACATCTTTATTAAATAAACAGGACGTACCGCAAACCAACATGTCGGCTCCATTTTGCAATACACCCGGAATGGTTTCGAACCCAATATTTCCATCTACCTGAATATCAATTTGGTAGCCTTCCGATTGAATTAATTCTTTTATCTTTTTTATTTTCTTATACATAAGCGGTACAAAAGACTGCCCGGCAAAACCAGGATTCACCGTCATCACCGTTACATAATCGACTACATCCAATACATGTTCAAGCTCTGTGATGGGGGTTGATGGATTTAAGGCTACCCCTGCCTTAATCCCATCATTCTTCAGTTTTTGTAATGATCTCTGTAAATGGGCAGTTGCCTCTGCATGAATGGAAATCATATCTGCCCCCGACTGAATGAAAAGATCTAAATGGTCTTCCGGTCTTTCAACCATTAAGTGAACATCAAATGGTTTATCCGAGAATTGCCTAATGCGTTTAATTAGATCCGGGCCCATTGTAAAATTAGGAACAAACGATCCATCCATTATATCTAGATGAAAGAAATCAACACCTGCACGGTCTAATCTCATTACTGATTCTTGTAAATTCCCCATATCTGCACACATAAGTGAGGGTCCAATTAAGGTCATATAAACACTCCCGTTCCATTTCGTCTTTTATTAAGAAAGCGCTTTCTTCGTTGATACTTTCACTATAAAGGGAATTGGCATAAGCTGGTAGGTGATAAAGTTCGGATAGGGGGGATTTTCTTCGGGACATTTAATGTAGGCATAAAAAAAAGCCCCAGAATGGAAGCTTCTACTTTTTCACAAAAAACTCATGAGTATCTCGATATTGAGACGGCAGTTTTCCTGTCCATTGCTTAAATAGCCGACTAAAATATTTGGTATCTTGATAGCCTACTTTTGAAGCAATATCGTAAATCTTTAAATCTGTATGACTTAATAATTCCTTCGCCACTTTTAACCGTTCATTGGTAACATAATCAAGCACGGTTTCACCTGTCTGATTTTTAAAATACTCACAAAAATAGGTTGAATTTAAATGGACATGATTGGCGATTTTTTTTATTGTGATGTTATCGCCTATATGTTTTAGAATCCATCCTTTTGCCTGGCGTATGGGATCTGTTTGGTCATTTTGAAATGCTGCTTGCTTTTTTAACATATTCATGACCCAGCGCTCCGTCTCCTTTTTTAAATGATTAAAATGAGAAGAATCCTCAGCGATGCTAAATGCTTCCTCAAGTAATAGAGGAAGCTCTTTAAAACCATCACTTTTAATCCATCTATTAATAATTCTAATAGACAAATAACGAACCGATTCTTGTATTACGAAAGGGGACGTGACATCTTTCAATTCGTTAAAAAATTGCATGAGAGAACGAATGGCAGCTTCTTCCCCATACTCCATCGCCTCCACTGTCTCTTCTGCCCATTTATAGATGGTTGGCGGCACTTCGATCACTTTATTATAGGATACATGTTTAAGCATTTCAGTTCTGAAAATTTTATTGCCTCCTTGTATCATTCGATATTGCAAGGTGGATCGTAATTCATCTTTAATATTTATTAAAAGGGTAAGGTCATTAAACTCATTCCCCAGGGCAATAGAAACTGTAAAAGGGGTTTGCCGTTGGACAGTTGTTTTTAATGTTATACACAATTGCTCCAAAGCTGTAGGGGTAGTATCCTTAATCAATAACCAACTGGCATGTAGGCTATCTTTCCACATCCAATGCGTTGAATGATCATCTAGTAAATCTTTTATCAGCTTTTTTATAACATCATTCCATCTCCCCCAATCTTCTGGTGAAAAACTTTGGGTTTTGGCAGATGTTTGATCGATTCCAATATGGATCAGGGAATAGGTTCCTTCTGGAAATTGGCGTGTCCATTCTAGTAATGATAAGTCCAATGCATCTTTCCACGTTATTTCCATCAGCAATTGAAGCTGTTTTTCATGGGTTAATATCAAGGCTCTTTCTTCTATTTCTCCTATCTTCTCCCTTTCCTTTCGAGCCTCAATTACTTTTTCCTGCACATTCTTCAATTGCAGTTTAAACTTTTCTCGATCAATCGGTTTCAATATATAATCAACAGCACCTTCCCTTAGAGCAGTCTGTACATAGAGAAAATCATCATATCCGCTTATAATGAATGGAAATAGCGTTGGTTTAGTTTTTTTCAACTGTTGAATTAACGTTAACCCGTCCATGACTGGCATTTGTACATCTGTTATTAATACATCAACTGCTTCTACATGATTGATAATTGCATCGTAGGCCTCTTGGCCATCGGAGTATACACCTACAACCTGCCACTCATCCCCACAAGATTGTACTAGTCTTTCAATTCCTCTTCTTATCCTTGGTTCATCATCTACAATGACCGTCTTGACCCTTTGTATCATCTCTGTTCTTCTCCTCTCCTTGAACGTACATGCTTACTTGTTGGGCATTTATTTTGGGAAGTCGTATAACCACAGTCGTTCCCTTTCCGTATTCGCTATTAATTTGAAGGTTATATTGTTCTCCGAACATCATGCCAATTCTTGCATTTACATTGATAATCCCAAAGCCAGAGTCTCGTTTCATCATTGGATCCAAACGTAACTTTTCATTTAATTCAATTAATTTATTTTCTGTTATCCCTGGTCCGTTATCGCTGACTATCAGCAAAAGATCTTCCTCACCTGTCTGAGTTTCCTCTTCAGAAATATGTATTTGAATGTCTATTTCCTTTCTTTTTTCCAGTCCATATTTAATGGAATTTTCAACGATTGGCTGTAAAACAAACTTGGGTATATAATAATTAACCGTATCTGTCCCTTTTTCTATCATAAAAAGCAAACGATCTTCAAAACGGAATTGTTGGATGTTTAAATAATCTTCTATGTGCTGAACTTCACTGTTTATAGGAACCAAGCTTTCTTTATTACTGATTGAAAAGCGCATCATTCTGCCAAGCAGAGTCACCATCTTCACGACTTCCTCGCTCTCTCCTTCTTCCACAGCCATGCCTATGGTTTCCAGCGTATTATACATAAAGTGAGGATTTATTTGAGATTGAAGGGCGTATAATTCAGCTGTTTTTTTGCGCAGTTCAATGTGGTAGTTTTTTTGAATCAGCTCTCTTATCTCTG
Organism: Peribacillus simplex NBRC 15720 = DSM 1321; assembly: GCF_002243645.1. Taxonomy (NCBI): domain Bacteria; kingdom Bacillati; phylum Bacillota; class Bacilli; order Caryophanales; family Bacillaceae; genus Peribacillus; species Peribacillus simplex. Next base: position 373,279 of record NZ_CP017704.1, read on the forward strand.
CAAGCATTGATCGAAAACTGTTCGCGAGCATCCCGACTTCATCCTTGGAATGTATGGGTATATCTACTAATAAATCACCTTTTTCCACCCGCTTCATGATATCTCCTAATTCGTTTAGTGGACGTGTAACAGTCCAGGCAAAAAAGATAGAGATCAATGTAGTAATGAGTGTGAAAAGGATAAAAAAGAAAATTGTCACACTTCTGATAACATCCGTTTTTTCCGTCATGTTTTTGATTGGCATGCTATGAACGAGTACCCATGGCAGCTCATTTGATTCACTTATACTGATTAAATTCCGTTTTCCATCGATTTCTGTACGAAAACTACCATTCAGTAATGGGTAATCATGTATCCCTTTTTCCACTGTACCAATTTTTGAATGATCCTTATGATAAATTATCTTCCCCTGCTTATTCATGATCCACATCGTAACATTCTTTTCCTTCTGCAAATCCTGAAGTGATTGCTCAAAAAAGGCTACATCGATGGCTATATAGAGCGTTCCTAGATTTTTTCTATTATCGAAATCAGTAATTGGTTTGACCAGCATAAAATAGGATGGATTCCCTTCAAACGTTAAATTTGTCTGATTAGGAAGGAGCAACTGCATCCCGCCTAACAATCCAAGGTCATCTGCATATGGCAAGGAACCATCTTCAAACCCAAAGCTGTCATAATGCAGACTTGTACTTGCAAATATACGATTCTTGGAAACAAGAAACGCCCCCAAAATATGAGATGAATTGTTATTTAAATAGGTCCTTGTCAAATAACTCTTCATGATATATTCCTCGTGTAGCAAAACCGATTTTTTTTTTGATTGGCTGTCTCTTAAAATAGTCATAACATCACCGGAATTATAAATTAAATCTGGTAAGGTCTCTAGTTTTTGAATTTCAATTTCAATATTGCCATTTACTTGTTTGACAAGACGGGGAATATATTCACCTACTTCTTCTTCTATCGATTTTGTGTATTGCCAGTATGCAATGAACCCAAGGAAGGCCATAGGTAGAACCGTTAATAATGTATAGGTTGTAACTAATTTTGTCGTTAAACGCAAGTTTTTAATCTGGATCCGCTTTTTCCCTTTAAAAATCATACTGGTTCACATTTCCCTTTGTAAAATCGATGGGCTCTCCCATAATGACCATTTCACCGTTGAATTTAATCGTACCTATGTTCTTAATGTTCTGTCCCTCATAAGGAAATTCATCATTCAATAAGTTTTTTGCTAGACTAACAGTCAAGTAACCCAATTTTTGTGGACTCCATAACGTAATGGTCTGGGCAGCCCCTTCCTGTAAATACTCATTCATTAAATTAGGAGTTGATGTACCTACTACGGCAACCTGCCCGATTTTCCCTGCATCTTTCACAGCTTGAGCCGCAGCAGGAGGGTTAACAGTTGAAATACCAATTATTCCTTTTAGGCCCGGGTATTTTTTAAATAAATTTTGTGTTACCTTATACGCTTTATGAATATCTTCGTTTGTATATTCCACTTCAACTAGTTTCATATTTGGATAATATTCTTTTTGTTGTATTTGAATCCAATCAATCCATGTATTAAGATTGGCAGCGGTAGGGGATCCCGTCATAATCGCAAACTCCCCTTTTTCTTCCATTTCCAATGCGAGAGTATCCATTACATGCCTGCCGATTATCTCAGGATCTATCATGTTCACAAAAAAGCTTCTGTATGATGCATTAGTATCAGAATCCCAGGTGATCACCTTGATTCCTTTACTCTTTGCTTTTTGCAGCACCCTACCTAATTTATATGGATCATTTGCAGATACCGCAATTACGTCCACTTTTTTTTCAATTAATTTTGTTATAATCTCTTCCTGCTTTTCAGAGCTGGGGGTAGGTGGGCCTGTATATAAGACCTTAACACCTAAGTCTTTTCCCGCCTCCAACGCCCCCTCTTCTACCGCGTTAAAATAAGGAATTCCGTCAATTTTAGGTATAACAGCTATCGTATACGGATCTTTTTTATTCTCTACAGGTTTTGTAGTGACGTCGATACTTTCTTCATCATTGTAAATAACCTCGTATTCTGAAGAATGATTACAGCCGCTTAGTATAAATAAAAACAAAATAAAAAAGATGGGCTTCCATAACATGATTAGCTACCTGCTTTCTTTAATTCTAAACATTAGCTCGTATCATAGATACAGTAATAAGGAATGACTTGAGAAATGCTTTTCTCATGCGGGTAAGTTCACTACTGCTTTTTATCAAAGAAAGCGATTTCATAAATAATAGAAATTACCGGGAGCGCAAATTCTTTACTAAAATAGGAAAACCTTTATATACTTTCAGGTTTCCCTATAATTTATTATCCAGCCATGACCTTCTCTGTTATGATCCGCTAACTAACTTACACGAAAATGGAATGGAAACTGGAAAAATCGTATTTTAGCATCAAGAGTGGAGGCCCTTTCTCTTTCTCTTCTATATTTATAAAAAATACTTCTATTGTACATTTGAGCCCCATCATATTTTTCTTTTTATTATTGATTTTTACTGTTTTTGAAAGGTTTGTCAATTCAAATTTTACAAACATTTTTAAAATTCAAATAATATTTTCATATAGTTTCACTTGCTCATAGTGTTTCAATTTTACTTGTATTGGAAAATTAGAAAGCAGTCTACGTAATTACATTTTCTTTATCCTTTTTTCTAGTGCTTTTATTATTTTAAACTGTAGATTGATGTCTTCAATCCAGATCCTCCCTATTTAGAAAAGGTTACCATAACGACTCTTCCTCATTCCGCATTTTACTTTTCTAATACAAATTGACTAGCTTTCAAGTCTATTCATTAACGTGCAATCAAAAAAAATAAAATATACCCATAGAGAGACCTCTGTAATAGATCGTTATAGGTATATCTTATAAAGAAATTACCTTTCATAAAGGTTTTCCTTTTAACTATATTAATTTTCTATTTTAAAACAAAAATCTTTTTTCTTTTTCCCCATCTCTCAGTCATACTTTGGAAATTCCAGACCATCCACTCGGGACGAATCGATAGACCCCATATTAATTCAGCGGGATTAGTCGCACATCGGTTTGCCGATTCAGGATAACCCGTTAATTTAACGTTTTGCTAACACATCACGTTCATAATCTTTTACTTGCATCAGCCATCTTTCCTTCACCGGCACATTCATTTGCTCACAGTAATAATCCCAAATTGCACCAAATGGATAGGTTTTAAATTCCTCCATTAATGCCAGGCGCTCTGTAAAATCCCCTTTTTCTTGCAGCTCTTTCAAATGATCGTTCGGTACAAGTAAGGCATATAAGAGGGCTTTAATCATATTACGCGTACCGATCGTCCAGGCAGCAACACGGTTAATGCTGGCATCAAAGAAATCAAGACCAATGATCACCTGGTTTAATGCATCATTGCGAACAATTTCAAGTGCAACTTCACGAAGCTCATCGTCTAAAATTACGACGTGGTCACTGTCCCATCGAACCGGGCGCGAAACATGAAGTGCTAGTTTATCACTGTATAATAGCATCGAAGAAATCTTGTTCGATACAGTTTCAGTCGGATGATAATGACCTGTATCAACTAAGCAAATCTTGTTATTTTTCAGTGCGTAGCCAAGGTAGAATTCATGCGATCCTACGACATATGACTCGGAGCCGATACCGAATACTTTACTTTCCACTGCATCCCAATTACATGTTTCATCCACTTCTGCTGTAAAAATTCGATCAAGGGATTCTTTTAATCTCTTTCTCGGTGTCAAACGGTCGCTTGGAATATCTTTGTAGCCGTCTGGAATCCATATATTTGTTAAGCAGGGCCTGCCTAGTTCACGGCCAAAGTACTCTCCGATTTTTCGGCTGGCAATGCAATGATCAATCCAGAATTCACGTATTTCTTCATCTGGATGAGAAAGTGTCAAGCCGTCTGCTGCTTTTTCATGGGAAAATAGTGTCGGGTTAAAATCCAAACCAAGACCGTTTTCTTTAGCCCAATTCAACCAGTTTTCGAAGTGCTTGGGCTCAAGCTGATCGCGTTCGACTGCTTCTCCATTTGTTTCCGCATAAATGGCATGCAAATTGACCCGATGTTTCCCCGGAATAAGAGATAGTGCTTTTTCAAGATCCATACGTAGCTCTTCCGGCGTAGTGGCTTTTCCTGGATAATTTCCCGTTACATCAATACCGCCCGATAATTCACTTTTGTTCACTTCAAATCCACCAATATCATCACCCTGCCAGCAATGAATCGAAATGGGCACTTTTTTCAGTGTTTCGAGTGCCTCATCAACATCAATTCCCCAATTCGCATACGCTTGTTTCGCTGCTTCGTACTGTTCTTTAATTGTCATATCGTCCCATCCTTTTTAACGGATTGAATTGATCACTCCACGATTCCTACTACCTTTTCCTAATCATATATTCTTCATTTATCACGATGTGTAGGACAAACTTAATCTTTTACCATCAGATCGAACAACACCCTTTTCTTCCACTAATGATTCAATCCTGGTGCAAGTTTCAGATTTCTTTTTACAAACAAACGATCGATAGGTACGGATTCCGTCTTTCACTATAAATCCCTACGCAGGCGTTAATTTTCTACATTTTTGGATTTGAATTCGCCTTTGACAACCTATCCACTTAAAGCAACAATATCCTTTAAGCTTGATGGAAAACAGGCACAACCAATTCAGCGATTAAAAGCTCCAGGTACACCGCCGTCTACAGTGACCATGCAACCCGTTGTTTTTTCTGCTTTTGATGAAGCGAAAAACGCTATGGAATCAGCAATGTCCTCCGGGAATATATTCACCAGCAATGTCGTGCGTTTTTTGTAGTGATCTTCAAGCTGTTCTGGCTCTATTCCGTATGCAGCGGCACGCTCTTGACGCCAACCCGATCCCCAAATGGAAGATCCCTGTAATACGGCGTCTGGCAAAACAGAGTTAACACGAATCCCGAAATCCCCGCCCTCCACTGCAATACAACGTGCTAGATGTGTTTCAAGTGCTTTGACTGAACTGTAAGCAGAAGCATTTTTGCCAGCGTAAACAGAGTTTTTCGATCCGACAAATACCATATTTCCTCCTGTACCCTGTCGTTTCATTTGCTTAAAAGCTTCACGCGCTACAAGGAAATAGCCTGTCCCCAGTACATTCATGTTTAGGTTCCATTCTTTTAAGGTCGTTTCATCAAACGGGCTGGATGTGGCAAGACCAGCATTGTTGACGATAATATCAATTCCGCCAAATGTAAGAGCTGATTTCTCAAAGGCAGTCTGTACCTGTTCTTCATTGGTGACATCCATTTTATAAGCTGCCGCGCGTCTTTCCCCGTATTCTTTATTGATTTCATCCGCAACTTTTTCTGCACCTTCAATATTTAAATCAGCTAGAACTACATGGGCACCTTCAGAAACTAAACGCCGTGCTGTTGCGCTTCCAATCCCCCCCGCACCGCCGGTAATGAAGGCTACTTTGCGTGAGAACTCCGCTTCCGCCGGGGATAGAGACAATTTATAAAGTTCGAGTGGCCAGTATTCAACGTTATATGACTCATTTTCACTGAGAGATACGAACTCGCCAAGTGCTGTTGCCCCTTTCATAACCGCAATTGCACGATGATAAAGTGCTCCGCTCACGTTTGCCATGGTTACGTTTCTGCCTGTGTTGACCATTCCGACACCTGGAATCAAAATAACTCGGGGTGCCGCCTCAAACATCACATCGCCTTCGTTTTTATTGCGCTCGAAATATTGCTCATATTCTTCCTTATATTGTTGAATACCCGTTTTAACTTTTTCCACCAAGGATTCTGTCCGTTCATTTTGAGGATTCCAGTTAATGTAAAGCGGCTTCATTTTTGTATGTACTAGGTGATCCGGGCAAGCGGCACCTACTTGTGATAAGGTTGCCGCATTTTTGCTGTTCAAAAATTGCAATACATCATCAGCATCGTCAAAAGTTAAAAGCATTTTTTTCTCCTCGCCAACAGCACCGCGGATAACCGGCATAACCGAAGCAAGTACCTTTTTGCGCTCTTCTTCAGATAAAGAGTCATATGCCTGTCCACCAAATGCATCTTCTTCAAGCTGGCGGCTGTTAATAAACTCTTCTGCTTCCGTAATGATCGAAATTGTTTTTTCATAGGCTTCTTTCGATGTTTCACCCCAAGTAACCAACCCGTGTTTTTCCATTAAAACAAGCTCGACTTGCGGGTTATTTTTAACACCTTCTGAGATCATTTTAGACAATGTGAAACCAGGGCGCTCATATGGTACCCAGACAAAACGATCACCGAAAATTTCATTGGCGACTTCTTTTCCATTGTCTGCACAGCAAAGACTAATAATTGCATCAGGATGTGTATGGTCAACATGTTTAAAGGGGAGGAAGGCATGAAGTAAAGTTTCAATCGACATACGTGGATGCTTACTGTCGATCATGCAGTGTGACAAATATTCAACCATATCTGCATCAGCCATTTCATCACGCTCGATTAAAGGGTAAATATCGGCTAGATTCAAACCTGTGAAATTGCCCGCTTTCATTGTCGCAAGGTCGGAACCGCTTCCTTTTACCCACATGACTTCAATTTCCCGGCCACGAAAATCCTTTTCCATTGTTTTCATGGATGTATTGCCACCGCCCCAGTTGCAGACAGCTCGATCTGTACCGATTAAATTAGACCGATATACCAGTTCTTCTACTCCAGATGTTACTATTGACGCTTCTTTATCATTCCATAAATTTTTAACCACTTTGTTTTACCCCCGTTTATTTTTATTTATGTTTGTTTTATTGTATAACACATTTGTTTTCTTTTGAAGAAGTTTTTTAATTCTTACCAATTTTTCGAAAACAAGGAAATTGGTTGAGCATGAAAGACCAAGGATATATACTCCATTTTCGACAATCAAACTCATTCTGCAAGGTAAAATCATCTTAAAAATCACGATTTTACTTAGATGAAATTTGTAAAATAAACGTAAGCACAACAAATGACCATGATTGAAAAGACCATGTCTTCCTTTCCATCTTAGTAGAAGACTGACCGATGCAAAACTTCCCAAAGACTTCGCAGGACATTTCCTTCGGAAAGCAAAAACATCATTATCCGGGGTAAACAGGCAGCTGAAGACAAATTTCTTTTTAACCGAATACCATTGATTCAATAATGCCTCTACATTAGGAAAATCCTTTTTTGCTGAATTTGAGAGATACAGTGTTTTTTAGTGGGGAATTCCATCTAAAAATTCGGTGCTGTAGGTACAATCTACAGCTCTGCGTTATTGAGGTTGTATGAGTTATTGTTCAAGTTGACAAGAGGGGTTTTAACTCCAATGTAGGGGATAACCTTTTGCTTTTTTTTCTCGCTTTAGTTATATTTGGAGCTTTAGTTTCTTTTAAAACAAAAGATTCACAAAAGAGTGATTGGGTACAATATGAACAGAACTAAAAAGTATAAATGGTCCAAAATAATATTTTTTGCCAAACAGTAAACTTAAATATTTTGAAGCATCAGGAGGAAGTAAATGATTAATGAAAAAGTGGCTTTAATATTAGAAGATAAAATTAACGTTATTAAAAGTGATGAAACATCCATTTATTTAGTCGGCCCCATCAAATTACCCGTTAACTTAGAGGGCGAAACAATTATATTCCAATGGTATTGCTGGTTACGATGTGAGAATATGGCAGGTCATTTTTGTGGTGACGGCACTTATAATATAGGAAAGATCATTGAAACTTTAGCCTCTTCCAACTTAGCGGAAATGCAGCAATCGAGTGTGTTACTGTATGGAGATTTTCAAAGCTCCTCTGATGCCCTTATCCGGATGCATAGTATTTGTCATACGGGCGATATATTTGGCAGCAAACGCTGTGATTGTGGCTTTCAATTAAAGCAGGCTATGAAAATGATTGCCACTCAAGGAACCGGTGCTTTATTTTATTTAGCGAATCACGAAGGAAGAGGCATCGGATTATTTAGTAAAGCCATGGCTTATGTACTGCAAGAAAAAGGGTTAGATACAGTGGAAGCGAATTTGGAGCTTGGATTTGTGGATGATGCACGCAACTATGATGACGCCATTCGAGTGTTAAAAAACCTGCGCTCTAATCCAGTGACTCTTATCACCAACAATCCGAGAAAATTAGAAGCCCTTCAAAACTCAGGTGCCAATGTTGCAGGCAGAGTTCCGTTATGGGGAGATATTTCCGAGTTCAATGAAAAATATTTAAAAACTAAAGTGATACGTTCCGGTCATTTAAAAGATAATAAAAATGAATGACTGATTTGATTTATATGAAATTGTTTATACCCCTGAATAGGTTTATACGAATGGTTCCGAATTGTGGAATAATCGGGGAACTACAAGAATCGTTGAATGTAGTATCCTATATATATCCTTTAATAAATCATTTTTCATGGAAATCAAATGTGTTATTAAAAGATCATTTGATAAAAAGTAAGAAAAGATTTTCGATTCGACCAAACTAGTTGGTGAAAAAGGAATTTATTCCATAAAGACAAATCCAATACTGAGTTCCCCACAACATCATTCAATTCAATCGCAGATTTTTGGATGAATTAAAAAAAGAGGGAATATCCCCCCTCTTTCTATATCATATGATGACCTTACCTTCCTTATTTGCTTATGCTGCTCGATTCGTATTGCAAAACACTATCATTCTTCCCGATGATATGGTCAATCAACATAACAATTAAGGTTACCGATAAAATACCAGACAGTTGACGTAACTACTGCAAAGAGCATTCCCAATACTGCTCCTCGGCCACTGCTAAAACGCGTGAAATAAATTCAAAACAACAATGATGGCTAGAGTGGTTCTTAATGCCATAGTAAAGAAGCCCGTGCTTAGATATCTGGAGCAAAGATCACAAATGGAATGAGAATCAGCCCTATAACAATTGTGGCAGTACTGGCAAATCGCAGTGATTTCTTGTCATTATTTCTTTACTAAAAATTGGATTGTATAAATCTTTTAATAGAAGAGCAGCTGGAGTTAAATCTCCAAAAAAATCCTTAATGTATTTCCTAACCCTTCTCAATTAACCTTGGATTTTTCCCTTAATGACAACACACTTCCCATTTGTAGGTTGCTTTATCATCCTTCCATTCTTGATGTATACAGTGTAAGTATTATTGACTTTAGCATCTAATCTTGCTAGGTCTCCCATTCCTGCTATGATATTTTTGACAGCTTCCTTCTTCAGATTATTCATAACTTGCTTTTTCCATTGTTCCCGTTTGTTTTTTTGTTTATTTTCATCAACCATCAGGATCCCATCCTTCTTGTTTGATTTATGTCTTTCCGATAATAGTGTATTATTTTTTTATCATTTTGTTACCCATATGCTTTTCCTTATTAAGTTCTTTTTTTTATAACATCACAGGTTACGTTAAAATGAAAAAACATACGAGTAAAGAGGATATAAATAAAATGGCTCACGCTAGTGATAACAAGAAAATACAAAAAAACAGGATGCAACGGAAAGTTGCACCCTGCCTGAAAAAGGGGTTTGCTTCATTTCGAATCAGCATAAATTCTCTGCGATAAACACCTCATCTACATTAGAGTAAATACTGGTATCTGACTAGAGTTTACCATCCAAAGCAACCATCCCCTATATCTTAAAAGTATTATCAACTTTCAAAGCATAAATGACAATTATTGAATGAGTTTTCTGCTTTTAAGTGCAAGAGAACCATCTCCTTGCTCGAATCGATTTTTTAATGAAGCTTCCAGTAGTAGTTAAGTTAAACGTCTTTAACCGACACCTCATTTACTATATGATGTGAATCATACGTAATCACTAGCCCCTTCTTCTTTATTTATAATGACCATAATCGGGCAAAATATAACTGGTTGTTTATGGAAATCAAGAATTGTTTAAAATCAATTTATATCTATCTCAATGAAACTTGGTGAATGAACTCATTAGTGCTCTTTCAATCGATTTTCTGCAATTAAAAAACGATGCACACATCGAAAAGGAGAATCAATTATTTCATACTGCAATTATTCAGGAACTTTTGCAGATGAATTAAAGCATATTGATTCATTAGTTAAGGATATTTTTATTGGTTCCATTATTTACGGAATAGGATGGGTCTTCTTTGGTATTGTCTTTTTTATCAGTTACAGAAGTTTATTTTAATGGTAATTTATGTAAAACCCTTCACAATCTCAATGGCATAACAAATCCTTAGTTTCCTAACGATCCTTTTTAGCACATTAATTAGTGGAAATAAGCTAAACTAAACAGATAAAATCTACACTAAGCTCGACGCTCGTCAGTGTAAATGGCAGGAAATGAGCAAAAATAAAAAGGCCGCCAGTCAGTTAGTTTTCACCGACTTTCTGGACAACCCCTTGCATTCATACTTCATCATTAATAAAAAAACGACAAAGCGAATATCCTCGCTTTGTCCATACCTCATAGCATTATGAGACTTGATTATTGCGCGTTCATCTCTGCACGATAATCGTCTATAATCGCTTGTATCTCCGGATCTGCCGGAACATTTGTGACGTCGTAGAGGAATCCAGCGGATTCGACCAAAGCCATTTTGCCGTCAACGACTTCAAAAGTCAAATCCAGGCGGCCCAAATAATGTTCTTGTTCTCCGCCGGCTTGAGTAATTGGCACCATCACCTCTCCGTTGAATTCGTATTCGGGAGTTTCGATAACCTTGTGTGTATCTGCTCCGATTACCGCCGAAACTCCGGGAACCTGAGCCAGCCTATGGTCTTCAGGGTTTCCGGCATGCGAAAGGACAATGTTAACGTCTGACTTTTCACTCACTTCAGGAAGCAACGCATTCAACGCTTCAACAGGTTCGATGAAATCGAGATCTGCTACATCATCCCAACCGCGAATTTCCGGCTTCATCGAAGTAAGGCCGATCATGCCGACTTTAACGCCAGTGAAAGTAAAACTCTTCCAAGGCTTGACATTCTGTATGTACTTTCCTGTTTCCCTGTCAATGACATTACCAGTAAGGATGGGGAAATTCACGTTGCGGTGGTAATCCTTTAACTGTTCATAACGGCTGTCCGGTGTGCCCTCCCCGGCAGGGTAAACGCGGAAGTCGTTGTTCCTAGAGCCATCGCATCATAGTCCAAAGCTTTCAAAAGAGACGTCTCCAACTCTCCTTGACCCGCCTGAAACTCCCCGCGCAGGAAGACATCCCCGCCATCGACGAGAAGCACATTCTCCTCTTCATTACGCACATTTTTAATGATGGTTGCATACTTCGCAATAGAATTGTGATGAACGGTTCCATCATCCAGCGTGATGATATCATCCAAATGACCATGAAAGTCATTCGTCTGGAGAATGGTGAGTTCAAACTTCTCTCCCTCCTTGAGCTTTTCCTCCGCATCTGCCGTAACGGGCATTTCGACAAAAGCAGCAGCCATCGCCAACGAAAAGCAGCCCGTCAAAAAAATCTTCCCCATTTTTTTCATACTATTTCCTCCAAGCAATTACTCTATTAAATTGTAAAACAAGTTATTTAGTTTCCAGTCTTTTCGGATTTCTCAAGAGCCACTAGTTTATTTTTTTCTTCAGAGTTAATTTTTCTTCTTTGTCATTGCTGATCAAATCATTTGTTGCTTTTTTAAATTCTTTTAAAGTGTTTCCAAAAGCGCTTCCGATTTCTGGTAATTTAGAAGGACCAAAAATGATTAACGCAATGACTAGAATAAGAATTAGGCCAGGGATGCCGATACTAGATAACAAACGTCTCACCTCCTATACCAGGATGGTTTGTTAGTACTCAAAAAATGCGATCATTACTTATAAAATTGGCATACCATGACGCTCTAATGCTGCTGCTTCTAATATAGACATGCCTTGTTCTTCTGCGAATGAAGTAAGTTTATCCGAAACAACAGGAGCAAGACTTGCTGGCGGTAGTGCCTGGTTCATAGCTCGTCTACGGGTAGAACTTCTGCGTGCAAATGGTCCCCAAATCGCAAAGGTGATACCTGGTGTTTGCATATTTACAAAGAAAGTATTTCCATCTGGAGAAAACGTAGGGCCAGCAAATTCAGAACCGTTCATCATATTTTCAGCGAAAGTATAAATATTTCCTTCAGGAGTTAATCCGACAATACGATCATTACCGCCACCATCTTCGGCGATCCAAAGATCTCCCCAAGGAGTGATTGTAATGTTATCCGGTGCTTCTAAATCATTTTTATCAGTAGACTCATAGAATAGTTCTAAGGTGTTTGTCGCTGGCGTGTAGCGATAAACACGGCCAAGGCGTGCTGAACCTGCACTTGTATCATCAAACCATAAAGTACCTTCAGAAAAATAAGCCCCTTCTAGACGGCTAAACTGAATACAGCCTTTATCCTTAGCATCTTGCTGTGCGATTTCAGGATTTAATTTTTTCCAAACAATCCCGAATTTTTGTCTAGTACTAAATTGACTTGCAGCTGCAGCTGGCAATTCATCAATCGCTGCTGCTTCAAGGATACCGCCCTTTTGCAGAGAACCTAGCTTTTGACTTCGGTCATGTGGTGTAAAACGGTACAAGAAGCTTGGACTTGCGTCTTCGGTTAAATACCAAATTCCTGTTGAAGGGTCAACATGCCCAGCTTCATGGGAGAAATAACCCATATCACGGATCGGTGTTCTTGACATTTCGTTTTCAGGATCAAGCGGATTTACTTCAAATACAAAGCCATGTCCCATATCACGAGTTTCTTCCATTGTTAACCAAGTGTCCCAAGTCGTAGCTCCACCCGCACAGTTACGGATTGTACCTGAACTTGATACATACTGATCAATGACTTTGTTATTTTGTCCAACGATTATTGTGGTTGTGCCGCCGGCAGCACCAGCGCTCCAAGGTTTTTTTCCGTTTACAGGATAATCTGAATTTGTCCCATTTTCATGGTTTCTAACTAGAATGGTTGTACCCTTCTCCCCTTTATAAGCAGCCATTCCATCGTGAGCAGAAGGGACAAGGTCACCATTAGGCATGATATCACCAGTTCGTGAAAGCATTTTGTAATGAAATCCCCTTGGCAGATCAAGTACTCCATTTGGATCCTTTACTAGTGGGCCATATCCACCAAATCCTCTTGTTGGATTGCTGGATTCCGCTGCAAATCCTTTTGTAGCTCCCGCAAGAGAAAATACCCCAGTTGAACCAAGTGTTAATGCTAAAGTACTCATTCCGCCAACTTTTAAGAAATTACGTCTGTTTAAACCGCTATTGCTGGATTTCATCAACATTACCTCCAAAAAATCTTTTTGAGGGATGCTATATTCCTTATAGCAAACCCTACCCTCAAAATTAACAGACCATTTTAAATGCTCTGTTAATCACATGTGATTTTATTCCTTCGCAAGGAAAATAAATCAAAAGTCACGGTTTATCGAAAAAAGTGGAGGTAATAACCATATTAGTAACATGAAAAGGGTGGAAATTGATGGAATTAGTCTAAAGTGGAGAAAAAACTAAGGATTTTGTCATAAAAAGACCGATGCAGATTATTAAAGCTTATTAATAGTTTGTAAATAAATGAGATACACACTATGACAAACTAGTTAACCAGATTATTTCTACCCAAATCTAATGAATTTTTGGAAAGTGGAATCGGTTAAAGCCATGCTATATAATTGCTCTAGAAATATTCTAGTTGTAAACCTACTCCCACTTCCTCGCCAAATAAATTAAAGGGCATTTTTTGAATTACTGCCATTTTTCAGAGTGTTAAATACTAATAATTTAAAAATATCCATCAGTCTCAAGCATATGCTCATATTTACATGCATGATATCTTTTTAATTCGTATAATAGAATAAAGGGGAATCAAAATGAGTCTAATTTACAAAAGAGGGAGCAGATTTGTTCTGTGGAACCAAAAGGCGAAGAAATAAAGAGTTTAGCATTAAAAGTCAAAGATATTATTCATTCTTCAGGATGTCAAAATGAAGATGTAATCTTTCTGTGCATTGGTTCAGACCGATCGGTTGGGGATTCATTGGGCCCTTTAGTCGGGACGATGCTTAAAGAACATACGGTGCCTTATCGTGTTTACGGTACTTTGGAAAATCCCGTTCATGCATTTAATTTAAAAGAGACGTTGAAAGAAATTAAAAAACAATTCAAAAAGCCTCTTATTTTTAGTGTGGATGCTTGTTTAGGGGATCAAAACCAGGTCGGTTATGTTTTCTTGAAGAATGGACCTCTTGTCCCAGGGAAAGCTTTAAAAAAAGTATTACCTGAAGTGGGAGACTATCATATTATAGGAATGGTAAATTATATAGATCCGCTGCCAACCATGCAATTTTTAAATGATACTCGTCTATACACGGTTATGAACCTTGCGAATAAAATCGTAAAAATCATTACTCAAGCGACCGGGGAGACTTCTAGACCTTATTAAAAGAATGGGCTGTCCCAAAAACCACTAATAATAATTGGTTTTGGCACAGCCCTACTTTGTTTAAGTTCGAAGAATTTATTAGATAACCTTATACTTAAATAATAGCCCCTGTCAAGATAGCAACAATGATTAGGACTAATGAACAAATTAGAGCCCATTTAAATGCATACCGCTGTAGTTCCCCGATATCTGTCTTTACCATCCCTACCAGTAATAGAGTCGATGCCACGAGTGGACTTAAGAAATGTACAGGCTGGCCCAGTACGGAAGCTCTGGCAATTTCTAAAGGACTCACCCCATAAGCTTCTCCTGCTTCGGCAAGAATTGGCAAAACACCAAAGTAGTAAGCATCATTGGATAAAACGAACGTAAATGGCATACTTGTGAACGCAACGACCATCGGTAAAAAAGAGCCTAAAGAATCCGGAATGATGGCCACTAATGAATTTGCAATGGCGTCTACCATTTTCGTTCCGGAAAAGATCCCTGTGAAAATACCAGCCGCAAATACTAATGTGACAACGGTTATAGCGTTTCCTGCATGTGACACGATTCGCTCTTTTTGCTGTTCTAAATTAGGGTAATTAATGATCGATGCAAGCACAAACCCGATTAGAAACAACACCGGTACTGGTACTAAGCCCATTACAAGAACGACCATGACTGTGAGCGTCAACAAAAGATTGACCCATATTAATTTAGGGCGCTTTAAATCGTCTTGTATGGCGGAAGCTACCGCTGCTTCAGCAAGAGCCCCTTTCATTTCAGGTGCAGATTTGATATAAACAACGCCAAGCCTTTTGCGCTCTTTTTTACCAAGTACATAAGCGGTAAAAAGAATAGCTGCTATTCCTGATAATAGTGTTGGGATAATCGGGACAAAGAATTCATTTGCATCCAGACCTAAAGATGCTATTGCTCTTGTTGCAGGTCCTCCCCAAGGAGTCATACCACTCATAATACTGACAGCCAGCATAGAAATAGTGGCAAGAATAAGTGGATTCATACCAAGTCGTAAGTAAAGAGGCAGCATAGCGGAAATCGTAATCATATGAGTCGTGGTACCATCACCATCTAAGGCAACGGTCATTGCGATTACTGCTGTTCCTATCGCTATTTTAACCGGATCCCCTTTTACGATTTTCAACATAGTTTTAATAAGTGGATCAAATAATCCAGCGTCAATCAGAACTCCGAAAAACAAAATAGCGAACAATAGCAAAGCGGCTGAAGGTGCGACAACCTTTATTCCATCGAGCATCATATCTCCGAGCTCTGGACCAAATCCGCCAATTAATGCAAAGATAATTGGAATGACTACAAGAGAAGTAACTGGTGATAACCGTTTAGACATGATTAAATAAGTAAAAACAACGACCATTGAAATTCCAAGTAACGTTAGAATATGAATCCCCTCCTATTAAAGAAACCGCTTACAAATCAGATGAAAAGTTTGAATAGTTAAAAAATACAACATATTATTTTCTGTTTCTCTGTTGCTTTGTTTTTCTATTTTTAGAATAGTTCATATCATTAAATAAGTGAAATACATATTTTTTGTACTTTTTCGAAAAAAAAACTTATAATCCATTTTATATTAAATTAAGAAATCAAAAAAACACAATGCAATTGTCAATAATTTCATTGTGCTTTTTCGTTATAGATTGGAATTTTTATTCAAGAAATCAATAAAGTTTTTCACAGTAGAGAGTTTTAATGAATCCTGGTTATACATTAACCATGTATTTCTTAACACCGGCTTCCCATTTTTGTAGGATAACCCGTATGTATGCAAATTATCTGAAGGCTGCAGGCATATTTCTGGCAGAATAGAAACACCAAGATCATTTTTGACCATCTCTTTGCACGTCTCCTGCCGATCTGTTTCCATAGTTACAAATGGTGGCTCCGGGAATCTATCATGCCACCAGCCATTTATTAAGTTTTTTAAAGAACTGTCGGTTTTATAATTTATGAATGGAAGTTCTGGCAAATTATCCAAGTCTACCTCTTTCTTAGAAATTAAACAAAGTCTTTCTTTATGCAGTAGCGATTTGATTCCATACCATTCATAATTTCCACGCAGAATGCCTAATTGAACACTAGAGGAATCCAGAAGATGCATGATTTCAGTACTCCAGCCTGTATTCACATTAAATTGTACATGAGGATATTGTGTTGAAAACTTTTTCAATATTTCTGGTAGCTTATATTGAGCAAAGTTGCTGGAAACGCCAAGCCTTAACGTTCCTCTTACCTCATTTTTCATATTCAGCATATAATCTTTCGTTTTTTGCAACTTTTTCACCATTTCTTCCGCATAGCCCGCTAAATGTATCCCTTCTGAAGTGAACTCAATGCCTCCTTTTATTTTGAAAAATAAGTTCGTGCTAAATTCTTTTTCTAAATTTTTAAGCCGGTACGTTAACGCCGGCTGCGATATATATAAACGCTCTGCGGCACGGCTAATGTTTTTTTCTTCATAAAGTACCCTTATCGCAATCCAATCTTTTTCGTCCACTTAACCATCTCCCACTTTATAGATTATAAGTTTTTTTATCATTTTTATTAAAAAAATATGTATTTTACTTATGAACAAACTTATCATACTATATTTTCAAAGGAACCGGTAGTGCTATAAATATTGGTTGAGAAAAGGTGGTTATACAATGAAAGTACCTGTAGTTGTAATGCGCGGCGGGACAAGTAAAGGTGTGTTCCTTAACTATGAACATATGCCTTCGAATCCCTTACACTGGGAGGGTTTCTTACTTGACGTGATGGGCAGTCCGGATCGGAGACAGATTGATGGTCTTGGAGGAGCGAATTCATTGACAAGTAAAGCAGCGATTATCAAAAAATCAGATTCACCAGAATTCGATGTGGAATATACATTTGCTCAGATTAGTATCGATAATCAAATGGTTGATTTTAAAGGAAATTGTGGAAATATTTCATCTGCTGTAGGACCTTACGCAATTGAGCAAGGATTAGTCTCTGCAAAAGAACCTGTTACAACGGTGAAAATCTTTAACGTGAATACACAAAAATTGATTATTGCAGAAGTAGAGGTTGAAAATGGACATGTAAAATCAGAAGGATGCTGCTCAATTCCTGGGGTGCCTGGTAAAGGATCACCTATCTATCTTTCTTTTACTCGTGCAGAAGGAGCAGTTACAGGAAAACTTTTCCCTACAGGAAATCCGATTGACATGATTAAAACCAAGGATCGACTAATTCAAGTTTCAATTATTGATGTTGCCAATCCACTCGTTTTTGTAAGGGCACAGGATATTGGTCTAAGCGGAAGCGAATTGCCCACTGATTATTCACAGGAAAAATTAAATGAACTGGAAGAAATTCGGTCAATTGCAGCTGAAATGTGTCAATTTTCCGATAAGAAAACAGCTACTGTCAAATCTCCTGCTGTACCTAAAATGACCCTAATTGCTCCTCCTATGGATTACGTCGATCTAAACGGATCGGAAAGAAAAGCGTCAGAGATGGATTTGATGATCCGAATGATGTCCATGCAAAAGCCCCATCAAGCGCTTGCTATTACAGGAGCCATTTGTGCAACAGCAGGGGCTTACTTACAGGAAACGGTTTTATCTGAGATGGTAAATATTAAACACGAAATTTTTCGATTAGCCCACCCGGCCGGGATAATGGAAACAAAAGTTGATTTCTTAGCAGGACACATACGCGCTATTAAAGTGGTACGCACAGCAAGAATCATTTTGGAGGGATACGTGTACACGAAAAAATATTATGAGCTTTCCTATCAATTAGCTTGATTTGAATTGATCTGCAATTACAGCAAAAAAATTTTCTATCACTTGGAGGCTTGTCAAATGTGGGTCATCACTGTCTTTTTAAAAGAAAATATTAAAATATTTGAATTTGACACAGAAAAAGAAGCGAAAGAACTATTCAAAAATATGAAAGGCACTAAAATTCTTTCCGAAATTGTTTACTTCAATGATCCTTGTTTTGTATAAGTGAGACTTCAAAAGAGCCCAGACTCTAATGTATTTCACCTAAACCATGGCTTCAAATTTAATAATAAACTAGGATTGAGAATAGAAGTGAATTTCCCCAGATAAGCTAAAACCCCTATACAAATTAGGGTACAGATACTGAAATCAAATTTTTATGGTTACTATAGTATTTAAAAAAAGCTAATTACTATCTATCATTTTGTTTAGAGAAAAATACCAATAAACAAATCCACTACCCTTTTTCATGCTGAATTTTAGCATCGGAGTGATCAACAGCAATATAACTGGTAAATTGATAAGTTAGAACTGGCTTCATGCACGTTAATGCCCATCTGATCCATTCAAGCTGGTGCTAAACTCGAAAAGCTAGTAATGAAGAATCTTATTGTCTGGCCATCAGGACGCTTAAAGCTATACAATCACTCCACCTGAAAAAATTCCAATAGATAAACTGTTACTAAGTTTGACCTTTTATATACCTATATGATATGAGTTTTAGTCAAAGCATACAGAATTTTTATATTTTAAAATACCAAACAGCCAAGGACTTTTTTAAGCCTTGGCTATTTTTCATTCTTCTACTACACGTAACTCTATTATTTTTTGGACACATTCTTATCTAATAAACCATTCATGGAAAAGACTCAGTGATTATTGATCGTTTCAACCTTTTCTTGAGTATAGCGGGCTGCGGATGAACCAGCTAATTTTCCAAAGACTGCTCCAGACATTAACCCGGATCCACCAGGATAGTTTTCATAAAAAATCCCCCCAATCATTTCACCAGCCGCAAAGAGACCTTTTATCGGTTGTTCTTCTTTGTCTAACACATGACCCGTTGTATCTACATGCAAACCACCGAACGAGAAGGTGATTCCGCACGTTACAGGGAAAGCATAGAATGGACCTTGTTCAATTCGAAGTGCCCAGTTGGATTTAGGAGGGGTAATTCCTTTCGTTCCTTTGCCATCTTTCTCTGCGGGTCTATACTCGCCATCTTGTACGGCACTGTTATACTCTTCGATCGTTTTAAGAAATTGTGTTTGATTGACCGGCAGTAAACTAGCCAACTCCCCAAGCGTATCTGCTTTATAAATAGTCGCTTCTTCAAGGTCATATTCTTTACGCAGCATCGGGCGTACCTGTGCATCATAAATTTGATATGCCACATGTCCAGGCTGTTTTAGTACCTCACGGCCGTATTTGGCATAGGTGTAATTTCGCAAATCTGCTCCTTCATCAACAAACCGTTTCCCTTCATTATTAAGCATGACGCTGTAAGGATAAGAATGCTTTTTAAAAATATCTCCCGGCTTCGTGAAGTCTCCTACTTTTGGCGCATTATAATCTGTCCCAATAGAATGACATCCAGACCACTGCCCAAATTTTTCAGCCCCAACTGCCATAGCCATGGAAATGCCGTCTCCTGTGTTGAACTCGGTTCCACGAACAATAGCCGCTTCCCATTCTTCACCAATATTTTCACTTCTCATTTTCTTATTGGCTTCAAAGCCGCCACAAGCCAAAATCACACCGGATGTCTGAACAGTTACCATTGTATGATCGTTCTCAACAACGACACCGGTTATTGTGTTATGCTCTGATACAAGCTCCACAGCACGTGAATCGTACCAAACGTCGATGCCGATTTCTTCTGTCCGCGCAAAGAGCTGTCTCATTAAGCCAACGCCTTTATCCTCCGTTTTGATAGGCAGTCCCCCCCAGAAATTGCGCTTTCCATCTTGTACGAAAGATTGATTTTCATAATTCAATTCAAATTTTATTCCCTGATCACGCATCCACGTAATTGTTTCATACGATCTAGAAACCAGCTGTTTTGCTAACTCAGGATTACTTTGTCCACCTGTTACTCGCATTAGATCATTGTAATAATCGGATTCCGAGTATTCAGGCATTACAATTAAATCGGATTCTTCATCTGTTAATTCAGGTATTATATTTCTGATTGCGTCCAAATTATTGTATGCAACACGAATGGCTCCATCCGTGAAGAAAGAGTTCCCTCCACGCTTTTCCACTGGTCCTCGTTCTAACACAAGAACTCTAGCACCTCCCTCTTTTGCTGAGATTGCGGCACATAAAGCTGCGTTTCCTGCCCCTACTACAACTACATCATAATTTTGTGTATTTGACATTTTTACCCCTCCTGTTAAGTAGTGATAACTCTTCATGTAAATAATAAGTGAAAATAATGAATAAAAATAATATTGTTTTTTTATTCATTGCCATAGAAAATTTTTATGAAAAAATGCAGGAAACGCAAACTATTGTGAGTCTATTGATTTACATAAAAAGATAGATTTCTTTTATTCATTAGTTGTATTATACTTTTAGAAATCAAATAAATTATTATTATTTACAATTACCCATAAATATTTTTTATGGTTAAAGGAGAAAAATTTTATGGATGAAAAAGACTGGCTTATTTTAATTACTCTTTACGAAGAAAGAAATATAACAAAGGCAGCACAACGACTATTTATTTCTCAACCAGCTTTATCCTATCGTATAAAACAGCTGGAAAAAGAGTTCAAAACAAATTTAATCTCTAGAGGCAAAAGAGGTGTCGAGTTTACAATTGAAGGGGAATACCTAGTTAAATATTCGAAAAATATGCGTAAGCAATTAGGAGCTGCAAAAGAACACATTTCAAATTTGGATAAAAAAGTAAAAGGAACTTTGCGATTGGGTGTATCTGGCTTGTTTGCCCGATATAAACTGCCAGTATTATTAAAAGAATTTCTAACCCTATATCCAGAGGTTGAAATTAGTTTGAAAACTGGATGGAGTTCTCAAATTCATCAAATGCTTCAAAAAGAAGAAGCACACCTCGGGATAGTTAGAGGTCCTTACAAATGGCAGGAAAATAAAGTGTTATTTCAAGAAGAAAAGATTTGTATTGCCTCCAGTAAAAAAATTGAATTAAAAGAACTTCCTTTTCTTCCTAGAATTAATTATCAGACAGACCAATCGTTAAGGAATACTATTGAAAACTGGTGGCAGGAAACATTTGCGGTACCACCTAAGATTTCAATGGAGGTAGATCGGATTGAAACATGTAAAGAACTGGTTCTTAATGGTTTAGGATATGCCATTTTACCAGAAATCTGTATTAAAAATGATGAACCACTGTATACTTTCCCTATTGTATTAAGCGATAATAGCTATTTGCTTAGAGAAACTTGGGTTTTTTATCGTGATGTGACTATGGATTTGGCACAAGTAAAAGCATTTATTGATTTTCTTAATGATTCTAAACAATAGAAATAAGACGAATCGAAATAAAACTAGTACAAAGGAAGAGAATTAATATGAAAAAGTGGGATTTAAATAATGCAAGCAAGACAACCCAATTTTCAGCTGCACTTCTAACTGCTTTTATTGGAGGCGGCCTTTTCACTCTTATCAGATTGCCAATCCCCTGGCTTCTAGGTCCAATGGCAGCCCTATTAATTGCATCACGTTTCAAAAACGTTAATTTAATTTGGCCCGTTTCGATGAGAAATACTGGATTAATTATTGTAGGTTATTCAATTGGCATCTCTTTTACCAAGAGCTCACTGTCTGACATGATTAGTCACCTTCCCTCAATGTTAATCCTTACAACCTTAATTGTCCTTGTGTGTGTATGTTCGGCTTTTGTTATGTCAAAATATTCCAGCATTGACTATCCTACATCCTTAACGAGTAGTATTCCTGGAGGTTTGTCACAAATCGTTGTGTTTGCAGAAGAAATGAAAGGTATTGATATTACGACAGTAACCTTTTTCCATGTTACAAGAGTGATAATGGTTGTTTTCTTAGTTCCCCTTTTAATTTTCAGTCCCATTTTTGCAGCGAAAAGTACCAATGGCTCATCTAAAATAATGGATAACGTTATTCCAGAGTGGAGTGATTTATTTCCTCTTATCTTTCTGTTCGCGCTTATTTGTTTTCTCGCAGCAAGAATAGGTAAAATATTTAAACTACCAGCTCCTTACTTTTTAGGACCAGTAATCGTTGCTGCTGCAATAGGTCTTTTAGGTTTGCAGGGACCACCACTTCCTCCTTCACTTCTTGATATATCTCAATTTATGGTTGGCGGTTATATCGGTTTACTATTAAAACCGGAACAACTTGACAACAAAAGAAAAACCTTATTATTGGCTTTGCTGAACGGACTAATTTTGATCTGCGCAACAATGTTTTTTAGTTTTCTACTGACCCATTATTATGATTTATCGACTATTACGGGTTTTTTAAGTTTAGCCCCTGGTGGAATGGATCAAATGGGAATCATTGCACAAGAAGTCAATGCTGATGTATCTACTGTTACCAGCTATCAACTATTTCGGATGGCTTTTATTTATGCCGCAGTGCCTCCATTGCTAAGAATGGTATTAAAATTAAGTTTAAGAAAAAAAGACAAGAACAGTTAACGTAAAACTAAATGTTAAATAAAAAAGAAGAGAGAGCTTTACTCAAGGACACTGAAAAAGTCTGATTTATAAAGAAAAGAGGGTTATCATCCACAATATTTAGATGATGACCTTCTTTTTAAATACTAAAAATATCATTAAACTTTTAAAATATCCTTTGGCTTTCTTTGCTCTACTCCCGATTCTTTTTAAAGAATAAATTATTTTGATACCAATACAAAAAAAATATGTATTTAACTTATTGTTCTCTCTGTATTACCTTTAATAAAGAAAAGCGCTTAGCATAGTGTAAAACTAATTAATCTACCGATTAATTTCTCTGAATAGTCGCGAAATTGTTTTTTAGTCATCCAGAAATCATTTGAAAGCGCATTCAAAATATGGGAGGGGATTTAATAATGTTTGTTACAATTTTAGGCATCTCCATGGTTACCGTTTTTACCTATTTAATTATGTCCAAACGTTTATCACCCATTGTTGCTTTAACTTTAGTTCCGATCGTTTTTGCAGTAGCTGGTGGTTTTGGAAGTAAAATTGGGACTATGATGATGGAAGGCATTAAGCTAGTCGCTCCATCTGCAGCTCTATTATTATTTGCCATATTGTTTTTTGGTATTATGATAGACACGGGCTTATTTGACCCACTTATCAAAAAGTTATTAGAAGTCGTCAAGGGAGATCCTGTCAAAATTTCGATGGGTACCACAATTCTTGCATTACTCGTGGCCCTAGATGGAGACGGTACAACAACATATATCATTACTGTTTCAGCTATGTATCCACTTTATAAACGAATCGGTATGAATCCATTGGTTTTAGCCACAGTAGCCATGCTAGCTTTAAGTGTTATGAGTGGTATGACCCCTTGGGGTGGACCTGCTACCCGAGCAATAGCAGTATTGGGACTTGATGCATCCGAATTTTTTGTTCCACTTATTCCTACCATGATTGGTGGTGCTCTTTGGGTTATTTTCGTCGCATTTATTTTAGGGAAAAAAGAACGTAAACGACTGGGTGTAATACACATAGACGAGTTAAAAAATGAAATAGCTGCTACTGTAGAAAATGAAGCCACTGAAACATTTCCTTATATTTACATTAAACGTCCTCGTTTTTTGTGGGTTAACTTATTAATTGTGGTAGGCATTATGGTCATTCTTATCATGGGATTGGTACCTTCCCCTATTTTATTTTTGGTCGGTTTCTCCATTGCTTTAATGATTAACTACCCTAATCTGGAAATGCAAAAAAGACGTATCTTAGCACATTCTGGAAACGCTTTAATTGTTGTTCTATTAGTTTTTGCGGCAGGAGTATTTGCAGGAATCTTTTCCGGTACAAAAATGGTTGATGCCATTGCTAATGGACTGGTTGCGATAATACCTGCTTCATTAGGACAGTTTTTTCCTGTCATTGTTGGCATTACAAGTATGCCATTCACTTTCGTTTTATCGAATGATGCCTATTATTTTGGAGTTCTCCCTATTCTTGCAGAAGCAGCTTCAGCCTATGGTATTAGTCCGTTAGAAATTGCTCGGGCTTCTATATTGGGACAACCCGCTCATTTAATGAGCCCACTTGTTGCATCAACCATTCTATTAGTTGGCATGGTTGATAAAGACCTTGGAGAATATCAAAAATTCGCATACAAATGGGCAATCTTGACATCGTTAATCTTAACAGTATTAGCTATAATTAGTGGCGCTATTTCTTTTTTGTAAATTATAAAAGTCCTTGTATACTAATTTGCTAGGAAATATCCGCAGGTTCCTTTCCAAAAGCTAAAAGCAGTTGTATTTCTTAGGTGAAATCAACTGCTTTCATTGTTGTTTTTTATTTTTCCTATATGGAAACCTCAAAACAACCTTATTTAACTAAACCAGCTAATAGGATGTCAATATCTTTCTCTAATATTTTCATTTCCCTTATGATATACTATTTTTGTTCATGACAAATAACCCTCCAAAACCCTTTTCGAAGGATTTTTCTCTGTTTCATAAAACCGTTAATCAGGATAAATCTAGGAATGCTTCTTTTCTCTTTAATAAAGCGTAAATCCAATGAAGAAGTTTATTCATACAGGCAACGATCGCCACTTTGGCTGGCTTTCCTTCCGATTTTTTCTTATCAAAGAAAGCTTTAAGCTTTTTGTTCCTTGAACTCCTTATGCCGCATAGCACGGCAAGATACAGAGAATGACGTAGTCTGCTCGAACCTCTTTTTGTAATACGATTAATGGTTGCCGTAAACTTACCCGATGAGTGAACACTTGGATCTACTCCAGCGAAGGCAACCAGTTTTTTCGGATGATTAAACCGATCGATTTCACCAATTTCAGAGATAATCGTGGCTGCGATTTTTTCTCCGATACCCGGAATCGATTGGATGATCTTATATTCTTCCAGTTCATTTGCCAGGGCCACTATACGATCTTCCAAATCAGAAAGGTGTCCCTGGTAATGAAAAAGCAACTCAATATACATATTAAGATTGATTACGTGACTTTCATACACGCTTTTTTGAAATGGATTTCTAGATGCGGAATCTATTATTTTTTTTGCTTTTTCCCATGCCCATTCACCCGATCGGCTAGAACAGAACTCTATAACACTCTCTGCTAGTCTACTTTCTCCGGCCGTTAATACCGCCTCTGAAGTAGGATATTCCTTTAACATCAATAAAGATACCTTCGAATATAGATCCCCAAAAACCTTCCGGTATTCAGGAAACACTTAATCTAAAATGGTGTGAAACTGAAGTTTAGCTTCCACATACATATTCGTTACGATTTCCTGTTGTCTGGACAAATTCCGAAGATCTAATAGCTGAATTCCTCTAATTTTATGAGGTTCTAAATCCTCTTTGTAATACAGCACACACAACTGGTACGCATCGATAGCGTCTGTTTTTACCTTCCGTAAACTGGACTTCTTTGCCTGATAAGAAATAATCGGATTTAGTAAGATATATAGAATCCCTTGATCCTCCAGGTATTGAATAACGGGAGAATGGTAATGCCCTGTAGATTCTAAAATGACCATAGGCATCTGCCCTGTCACCTCTTCAATTTCTTTTAGAAATTCTAAAAAATGATCTAACTCCTCTTTGATATGCTTCATTGAAAAGCTTTTCCCATACGGTTTAGATTGATCTAAGAATGCCTGAACTTGACTCTCTCCTTTTGCCACATCCAGACCAACAACTGGATTCATTACCTTTACCTCCTCTACTTATTAACCAGTACCCCTAGTCCTCCATGTAGTGTCATAGCTTCGCTTGTTATACGAGATCTGCGTCCCAACCAGCCTCAAACATGTTTCTACAAGTAGGGGGCGGACAGTTTAGTTCACGGGATCAAGTCCCACGCACCCGTACGTCCTACCCTGGCTACTGATATAATAGATTCTATTAAAAAAAGGTCAACCAGTAAAAACTGGCTAACCTTATAATACGAACGCACCCGTTAATTTAAGTACATTTCTTCACAAACTTGTTCTTTATGAAAAAGTTCAAAAATTTCTATTACTGATATGCCACTTGAATACATGGAAATCCGAAAAAATCATTGCATATGCAAAAATGAAATTAGGAAAGAATTTAAACGACTAAACGATCTTGTTGAAAATTATCAACACCAATTGCTCGAACTTTACCTTCTCGATATAATTCTTCCATAGCCCGCCAAGCACCATAGTAATCATTATATGGTTGGTGAATCACATATAATTCAATATAATCTAGTCCTAAACGTCCAATGAATTTTGAAAACCTCTTTTTGCCCCTGCATAATTAGTATCTGTTATCAATAACTTAGTCGTAATGAATAACTCTTCACGTGGCACACTACTTCTTTTAATCGCCCTTACGGTTTCTCTTTTTTTAGACAACAATAAATAGGCAGCCCAATTTTTTTGTCCATATAGGACACTAATCCCTCTTTGTACATAGCCTGAAAGGGTAAACAAAAAGGGAGGATTTCTTGAATGTATAACTATAATTACGCTTTTAACCCTTATAATGTGCCTTATTATATAGACGGAGAACGAATACCGGGCCCGGGCGGTGGTCAATGGGATGGACAAGGCGGCGGTCATTGGGACGGACACGGTGGTGGTCATGGTGGCGGTCATTGGGACGGACACGGTGGTGGTGGTCATGGTGGCGATCATTGGGATGGACACGGTGGTGGTCATGGTGGCGGTCATTGGGAACACGGGCAATGGGTTCCACGCTGTAGGAGAGTATGGGTTCATGGATTTGGTTGGACTTGGATTTGTAGGTGGTGAAAAAAAGACAGCATATTGCTGTCTCTTTTTTTCGCTTTTTCTTCGTATTGTACATTTCTTAAATTAACTCTAATTACCAGTAAATTCACATTTATTGAAGTGTTACAATTATTATGAGGTGTTTTGAAATGTTTATATCACCAATGTTATTACACAAATCTAATCATCCTTTCGATGATGATTCAGATATAACTATAAGGGGTTAGGAATTACATAAATGAGTTATTGAAATCCTTATCTCCTTTAATGAACTAACTTGCCCCGTTAGTTGCATAAAGAAAAGCTGCCTTAAAGACAGCTCCGATCTTCAGCTAACGCACCCGTTAGTTGAAAATAGTGAAAGTTAAATTGTACATTTCATTCTCATTACTTTCACACCTAACTCAGATTTAGGTTCTAGCATTGCTTTTTTTTTAAAAAGCTATTGCTTGCTTGTTACTTGGTGACACACGAAGGTGGTATTCATCAACTCCATTGTTTTTAAAGAACTTCAATCATAAATCACACAATTAGTTCAATATCTATCTCCTTAAATTTTGGAATTATATCTGATGTTTTCCTTATTTTCCGTACCCATTTGCTTATAAACAATATTAAGTACTTTTCCCTTGGTTCCAAAAGAAAAAGCGATTACCTGGTATAGGAACCGCCTTCAACTATCTTTGCAAAGTCATCAAGAGTAGTTGAATACTTGATATAAATTCGTGGTAAAAGATAAAGTTCGTCTTTAATGCCCTTCTCAGAAAATAGTTCAGGAGTTGTCGTAAGTCCAAACAAATAATATTTCTTCGTTTCTTCTACGACTTTGTCATTGAAATTTCCGTATGGATACGCAAGAGCATTAACTGGTTTGCCTGTTATTTTTTGAATTTTATCTTTGGACCCTTTCAGTTCATATTCATAATTTTTTATTTCCGTCAAATCAGGATGTGTAGCAGTATGAGACTGGATTGAGATTATACCCGAATCAGCCATCATTTTTAAATCCGATTTCGATAATCGGTTTGAACGACCGATAAAGTCAGAAATAACAAAAATGGTACCACTTGGTTTAAAACGTTCGTTTTCAAGTTTTTGAAAGATAGCAAATGCATTCAGATTGTTTTTGTATCCGTCATCAAAGGTAATGAAAATGGGTTTATTTTCTTTATAAATGTCTTGCCAACGATCAAAAGTTAATAATGTGTAGCCATGGTCTTTTAAATAAATCATTTGTTTCTGGAAATTATCAGGAGTTACATATAGCTCCTTAGAACCCTGCCCAGTAAACTCGTCAATCGAATGATAAATTAAAATAGGTACTTTTCGTTGAGCAAAAACTTGTGATGGAAGAATTAAGATAAGAAGACATAGGAAAAACATTACAACCTTTTTCATAAAATTCCTCGCTTTGCATCCTTTTTATATCTTTTCAATTTATTGTGCCTCAAAAGCATAGTTCTATTATAATTTCTCCCATATTTGATTCTATCTCCCATTGATCAATGGTGACTTTGATAATCCCAAATGAAAAACTAATTTCTTAAAACACTAAGGAATCGGACTAACTGCCACATTAGCTCTATAAGAAAAAGAGCTGCCAAAGCAACTCCCTTAATGAAGTAAAGCACCCGTTAGTTTAAGTACAATCCTTCACAATCTATTCTCAGTAAAGTAATTTCCTATTAGCCTGATAACTCAAGCTTAATATTCTTTGCTATAATAAAATTAGTAAAAGAAATGGACGAGGGGTGAACATAATGTATTGGACTCCATTATTTGAAAACGATGTACCAAAAGTACTCTCCCAATCTTAACGGAGAGAACTTTAGAATAGTTATTTCTCTCCGTTAGGGCAACAAGCCTAAAAAAATACGGAGGGTACAAACATGAAAAATACACTAATCGGTTCATTGTTTTTAATTTTAGCTTCAAGTATTTGGGGAGGTATGTATGTTGTCGTAAAAGTAGTAGTGGCAGTCATACCACCATTAGAACTTGTATGGATCCGTTATCTTATCGCACTTGTTGCGTTAGTATTGATTGGATTTGTTACTAAACAAAAATGGAAAATTAAAAGGAAACATATAGGGATAATAATTGCTATTTCGATTGTAGGATACGTCATTTCTATTGTTACTCAAGAAACGGGTACAATGCTTTCTACTGCACAAATGGGAGCTATTATCACTTCTACAACACCTGCCTTTATAGTTGTGTTTGCTAGTCTAATTCTTAAAGAACGTTTAACTTTTAAGAAAGCTATTTCTGTAAGCTTAGCCACTATTGGTGTCATTATTATCGTTGGAATTGATGATATTAACATGTCTAGTATGCTAGGAGGCATCTCGCTTATTATCGCTGCATTAACATGGGCTTTAATGTCTGTACTTATAAAATGCCTGCCTAGTGATTATTCGCAGATTGTGATAAATACCTATGCTACTTTAATTGCTTTTGTTGTTCTAACACCTTTAGTCATCACAAGATTACCTAAAATAAATATTAACGAATTATCAGATCCTACCATATGGGGAGGATTGCTATATTTAGGGGTAATATCAACAGCTATTGCATTTCTATTGTGGAATCGTGGTTTACAAATACTCAATGCCTCTAGTGGAGGAGTTTTCTTCTTTTTTCAACCTGTTGTTGGAACATTATTAGGTTGGTTGATATTAGGTGAAACCATTAGTATCACCTTTTGGGCTGGTTCTTTCTTAATTCTTTTAGGAGTACTAATTGTTATTAAAGATAGACAAGAAGAGCAGAATCAGAATCAATCAAATCTCAATATGTAAAAGAATATACTCAAATAGATGGAGGATTTAAAATGGCAATTTTTGACGATTTCCAAAAAATAGATATGCGTGTGGGAGAAATTATTAAAGCAGAAGCGTTCCCTAAAGCAAGAAAACCAGCATATAAATTATGGGTTGACTTTGGAGAAGAAATAGGGATTAAACAAAGTAGTGCTCAAATAACAGATTGTTATAGTTTAGATGAACTAGTTGGTAAGCAAGTATTAGGAGTAGTTAATTTTCCGCCAATGAAAGTTGCTGATTTTAGTTCAGAAGTTTTGGTGATGGGGACTTATTCGGAACAAGGTGTTGTTCTAATAGAACCTCAACAAAGGGTTAAAAAAGGAGACCGATTAGGATAAGTACAAAGAACACAAATGATACATTCATTTGTGTTCTTTTTTTACCCTTCTTCCGCTAACCTGCCCCTTTAGTTCCATAAGAAAAAGCTGCCTTAAAGACAGCTCCGATCTTCAGCTAAAGCACATGTTAGTTCAACAATAGTTTCATTTAGGTCTTGTAGCTCTTATTTTCCCACTTTCACCTAGCTCACGAGAAAACTCTTCATCCACACGATCAGGTTCTATTTTTAAGTTTTTGGGAGTTTGAGGTAATGAATTTTTACTGCTAGATGGTTTTTGATTTTTTGATCTTCCCATAATATTGCCTCCTAACGAAATTTTAATCTTTATTAGTATGGCTAAGAATCACATTTATATATCTTTAGATTTGCTCATGAACGAACATTTTTATCTTAAAAACAGTTTTTGGGGACAGCTCCTTCTTTTACTACTAACGCACCTGTTAGTTGAATTAGATTATTACTATATCCATTACTGCAACGATTCTAAAAGGAAAAACAAAAGCCTCTTCAGAATAATTCTGAAGAGGCATTATATTACATGTGAATCGACTTGACTTAAAGCTAATATAACATTTATGAAGGGGGGCAATGCTTATTAAATGTTATTGAGGAGCTTTTGTTTGCAGCAACTTTAACCCCATACCAATAAAAATTATTCCTGTCATTTTGTTTAAAATCATTCCTACCTTTTGGTTTCCTCTTAGTTTTTTTGTAGCATACGAAGAGAAAGATGCAATAAATAGACACCATAGAAATCCAGTGATTGTAAAAGTAAGTCCTAAAATGATAAAAGGAATAGATCCTGAAACCTTTGTATCTATAAATTGTGGGAGAAACGCAATAAAAAACAAAGAAACTTTTGGATTCGTAAGACTTGTTAAAAGCCCTTGTATATATAACTTTCTGATGTTTAATTTACTGGATGGAGCAATATCAAAGCTTGCATTTGTTTTATCGATCAACATTCTAATTCCCAAATACATCAAATAAATCACACCAACAATTTTTATTGCGTTGAATAAAATAACAGATTTTGTAAGAATGATTGATAAACCAAAAGCAACAAATAACGTATGGATTAATGATCCTGTAATAATACCAAAAACAGAATAAACACCTGCTGGTCTTCCTTGTGAAATACTTCTTCCCACAATATACATCGTGTCTGCACCAGGAATAAGATTTAATAAAATTCCTGTTAGTAAAAATACATCGTAATTAATGATTCCGTACATTTTTGCTCCTCTTTTAATTTTTTTGATGCCCTTATTGATATTAAATAAAATTGTATGAAAAGAAAAGATTTTTTAATACTTCTCTTAAAATTATTTGACAATTCAAATTGCTTCTTAACATATCATTCAACTAACATGCCCCGTTAGTGCCATAAGAAAAAGGCTGCATCAGCAACCCCTGTTATTGAAGTAAAGCACCCTATAGTTTAAGTAGAAACCTTCAAATTCTCTTATGTGTATCATAAAAAAGGATGGAACCAATGCGATCCCATCCTAAAAATCTTTATTGTTTGTGTTTCTTTTCCTCTTGTTGTTTATGCTTCTCTTCCTTTTGTTTGTGTTTCTTTTCCTCTTGTTGTTTATGCTTCTCTTCCTTTTGTTTGTATTTATTTTCCTCTTGTTGTTTATGCTTCTCTTCCTTTTGTTTATGTTTTATATCCTCTTTATTTCCATCAATATCAAATGGTTTATCTTTATTATTTTTTGTAACTGGTGGAGCTTCTTCAGGATTTGCACCTTTAATGAACAGTTCATTATTCACCTGGTATACATCACTAGGCTGCTGGAAGCTACTTTGGTCTGTTCCAAACGCTTCCAGCATGGCCTTAAACATTTGGTGCGAGATTTTAGTTGTATTTCCATCCATATAATTACCTGGACCATTTTTAGTATATCCAGTCCAAACCGCCATAGTGTATTGCGGTGTATAACCAGCGAACCAACTATCATTTACCGAACCGGATGGATATCCATATTGTACTCTGGTTTTACTATCAAAATTGGTTGTGCCAGTTTTTCCAGCCACATCTAGTCCAAGGACATTTGCTGTTTTTCCTGTACCAGATTTTACGACTGTCCGTAACATATCCGTCACCAAATAAGCTGTGTAATCATGCATAACACGTTTTGGCTTTGGAGTTAAATTAACAACTCTGCCATCAGGATAGACAACTTTACGAACAAAATGTGGTGTATTGTATTCACCGTTATTTCCAAAAGCACTATATGCCCCTGCCAACTCTAATGGATTAACCGTATTACTTCCAATCGCATATGATTCGTACACCTTATTATTATTAAAAGTAATACCCAGATTTTCTGCAAAGTTTTGTGCTTTATCCATCCCTACTTCTTGAAGGGTAAGGAGTGCTGGAATATTGTATGACCATTGAAGTGCTGTTCTAATCGACAACATTCCATGATATTGATGATCCCAGTTAGAAATAGATTGACCATTTGAGTAGGTTATCTCATGATCATTAATTTGGTGTGCTGTAGACCATTTTGAATTTTCAATAGCCGGTCCATAATCAAAGACTGGCTTGAAAGTAGATCCTGGTTGACGTTTAATATCAACCGCAAAGTTGTTGCCTCGGAAGGAAGCTTTATATTGGTTTCGACCGCTTCAATAGCTCGAACTTCTCCTGTTTTTGTATCTAAAAATACGAAGGCTCCTTGAAAATTGTCATTTGGATAAGAAATAATCGTATCGGTGTTCATTATTTTGTCCGCAAAGGTCTGAGCTTTTGGATCTAGCGTCGTATAAATAGATAATCCATCCGAACTGATATCTACATTTTTCAGCTTTCTTTCAACTTCTTTTACAACAGCGTCCAAAAACGCCTCGTACGGCATTCCTTGTTGTTTCTTTTTTGGAACAAGTCCTGATGTAACTGGAACCTTCTTGGCATCCTCCAATTGCTTTTTCGTAATATATCCTTGTTTATACATAGCTTCTAAAACAATATTACGACGATTTGTTGCAGCTTTCACATGTTCGGGTTCAGTGGGATCGTAATAACTTGGACTCTGTGGGAGCCCCGCCAACATAGCGGCCTCCGGAAGCGTTAATTTATTTAGATGATCGGCATCGATTCCGTAGTAATTTTTGGCGGCAGCTGCTACACCATATGCCCCGTCTCCAAGGTAGATCTTATTTAAATACATCATTAAGATTTGATGTTTAGAATACTTTTGCTCAAGCTGATAGGCCAAGCTCCATTCCTGTACCTTTCGCTTTATTGTTTTCTGAGGTGACAAAAAGGAGTTTTTAATGACCTGCTGTGTAATCGTACTCCCGCCTTGAGATCCGAAATCCCCTTTTAGGTTCTTGAAGATTGCTCTCGCAGTTCCTTTTATATCAATGCCATTGTGTTCATAAAAATGTGCATCCTCCGTGGCAATGAAAGCATGTTCCAACATTATTGGAACTTGAGAATACTTAATTTTTGTCCGCTTTTCTTTACCATATTCGTAAAGGAAATTCCCGTTTTTATCGTATAATTTGGTAGAAAGCGGATCGACTAGTTTTGAAGCATCTATTTTAGGTGCATCCTTAATCATTGCTGCAACCGTAACTGCCCCTATTCCAATTGAAACAACACCTAACAGTAAACACCAAAGTAAAACTTTTTTCAAGAAAGACCTTCTTTTAGGGGAGTTTTTACCTTTTTTTTGATCTTGTTTTATTTTTTCCACTTGTTTTCGTTCCTGACGAGAACGATACGTTTCTGACATTAATCTTCTCTCCCATATTCAAGTTACTCAACAAAATTAAAGAAAACTATGCAAATAACCTTTTATTTACTCACTAGTCATTAATGATCAGTATGATATTTAAAACAATGCATTTCATTCAAAACCTGTATATAACGTATTAAGGAAGAATTTATCCTATACTATCCTTGGTCGGTTTTCGCAATAAAGTAATTACTTCGTACTATCTTATCTAATACATCTTTTAGAACATCTTCCTTCTTTACATCTGGCCCTTTTATTATTTTTTCTCGTTTAATATCATTATCCAAGGTATAACAAACAATAAATTTCTTCAAATTAAATCCCCCTTTCGAGAACAACTTCTGATTGTCTTAAGTAGGGAGACACGTCTACTTATTTGAAGCGAATAGTCTTAAAATTTATATACTGAATAAGAATCCAATTATCGACCAGCTTTGTCTTTCAAAGACGTTATACATGAAGCAAATACCCATGTTGATAAAATGATGGATAGCATTCCTACTATTTTTGAAAAATACCTTTGTGTACCATCTATAAATATTTCATGCATACCATAGATACAGCCTAAAAAGATATATATCAAAGTGTGTATAGAAAATTTCATTTTTTCAAGTCCATTACACAGTCCATTTATATTAATTCGGATTGAACCTTAGTATTAAGGGGGCAAAATATTTAATCCTCGATTCCTCCTCTATATAAAGACCAAATCTGCACTTTAGTCAATAAAAAAGCCACCAATTATGGCAGCTGGATCTTCGACTTTTGTTCCCGTTTAAGCACATTCTCTTTTTCTATATATTATGTTCGTTTTACGTAATAACCTGGATAACTTACCTATCTATAGACCATAATAAGGATTATCCAAGAGACACCCTAAGGATCTTGGTGTTTGTCTGAATCCATTCTTGAAGCTTTTCAGGGATGGATTTTTATTTTTTACTTTTCTTAGCTAAATAATATGTCTCAAGAGCGACTTAAAAGAGAGCTGGATTTTCAACCCGTCTTATTGCACTAACCCGCCCCGATAGTTTATAGTTCCATACAAAAAAGGCTGCCGCAGCAACCTCCCTTATTGAAGTAAAGCACCTTTAAATTAGACAACAAATTAAACTTATCGATTTATATTCTTTGTCATACCAATGGTAAACTTCTCAAATCCAAAAGTTTCATAATATGATTCCAAACTTTCTACACACAAAAGTTGAGGAATTACTCGATTTTGCTCACAATGTTCAATTATTCGATTTAACATTTCTTTGCCGATTCCTTTGGACTGGTAGCTCGGCAGTACACACACTCCACATACCACTCCAGTAATCACACCATCTGAAATAACACGTCCCATACCCACTAACTGTTGTTCATCAAAAGCATAAATTGCATACCAACTTTGAGTGCACATTTGTTTCAAATCATTAACTGTTAATTTAAGTGAATTCCATCCTAAAGATTCATATAAGGTTAGTAATTGCTTAAAATTTTCAGGGGGTTCTATTGTATAATGTATAGGTTTTTCCATATGAGCACCTCCCTGGATTTTTGTATCTTACAGCTTAATCTCAACACATAACTTGTATGATTTCCACATATCCCCTTCCGTAAACCTGCCCCTTTAACTCTATAAGGGGTACTGCCACATGTCCATCAAATTAATAGAACAAATCCACCATGCCTTTCAGGCTAAGATATTTAATAATCCTAAATGTGAAAATTTTACCTCTCTACGGTGTCTAAGAAAATTCAGTTCACTTTTATAGTTTTGAGAATGGTTCTTTTTCTTAGCTTAATGGTGATGGGATTACAACAGATTTTAACGGATAACATACGTTAATCATGAAAGTCACCACGCCCGACTTCTATTGATTTTATTCCTTTACTAAATACTCTATTTTCGCTTGACAAGCATTTGTCTCCTTTGAACTAGGAGACAGATAAGAAGATAATTTTACAATCACTGTATCAGCT
Organism: Peribacillus simplex NBRC 15720 = DSM 1321; assembly: GCF_002243645.1. Taxonomy (NCBI): domain Bacteria; kingdom Bacillati; phylum Bacillota; class Bacilli; order Caryophanales; family Bacillaceae; genus Peribacillus; species Peribacillus simplex. The sequence continues at coordinate 409,324 of NZ_CP017704.1, forward strand.
TTTGGTGCAATGCATATTCGCTGGTCAAACTTCCCACGGGCAGAATATCCACCGAATTGATCATAGCTAACCCACCATTGATTATGATAAGAGAATCCTGATAGATGACTATGATTACTTTCCGCAAGATATTTTCGGTTACCGCCTTTTTTAATTTTCCTTATAATATGTTCCGGAATAATAACCTGTTTAAAATAAAGATATAAAATAGAAAAAATGTGAGTAAAGTAATATTGGGAATCTTAGTACAACTACCTCTTTTTTTCAATTTAAGATTTTCGCCACCAATTCACCTGTATTACTTCAAACTAAATATCCTGTTACAACGAAAAAACTTTGATACCATAAGGGGTACCAAGGCTTTGTTATAGTGACCTGTGAGGGATTCGAACCCACGGCCCCTTCCCTGTCAATTTTCTAAACTATCTTTTATACAGTACTTTTACATAAATAGATTCCATTAAGTCCAATAATTCAAGACCGCAATGTTTATTTATACAAATAAATTCTCTTAATTCCATTGTTTCTAGAAATTCTGTGCAATTTCTGTGCAATCTTTATCAATAAATATTAATTGAGATGAAAGGTAGGGTTTTTTATTTTTACTACACCTCCACGTGCGTGGACTGTAATTGACAACACAAGGGGTGTTGGTGATTTTACAAAAAAACTAACGGAACCAGTCTCACCTGATTCCGTTAGCAATATTTCATTTAAGACGCCATTTTAGCTGTGTTTATTACTTGTAGGCTGATAATTTATCTAAAATATTGAAGAAAATAATGGTCTTCCCCATTTGCATACTTTTAATTTACAAAATCATAACCTAATATAGATTACTATAATAACAAATATATAAAGCAAAAATTGGCGGGAAAGCGTCCGGTTCAATACCGCCTTCACACCAGCCAATTAACTGCTTAGTATAAACTCTAACTTTTTGAGGGCACACCAGTTTAACATCCTACTTCGCTTTCACCTTGAATTGGGACACTTCTACTGTTCCCCCATTCCATCAAGATTCTTTGACCCAAAGTTATCTAGCAATGCACGCACTTCTTCTGTTGACTCTGTGTTCATTAATTGATTTCTTAATTCACTTGCCCCTCGAAACCCACGTACATATATCTTAAAAAAGCGATGAAGAGCCTTGAACGGACGTAGCTCTAATTTTGAATATTTATCATGGAGATCCAGATGCAACCTTAAGAGATCTAGCAATTCATTACTACTATGATCTTTCGGCTGCTTTTCAAAGGCAAATGGATTATTGAAAATACCACGCCCAATCATAATCCCATCAATACCGTATTGATGAGCGAGCTTTAAGCCAGTTTGACGGTCAGGGATATCCCCATTGATCGTCAAGAGTGTATCTGGTGCCACCTGGTCACGAAGTTTCTTAATTTCCGGGATTAGTTCCCAATGAGCATCTACTTTGCTCATTTCCTTTTTTGTACGCAGATGAATGGAAAGATTAACAATGTCTTGTTTCAATATGTGTGTTAGCCAGTCGCGCCATTCGTCTACATCCGTGAAACCAAGCCTTGTCTTTACACTTACGGGCAATCCTCCTGCTTTTGCTGCTTGTATTAAATTTGCTGCAACTTCTGGACGACGGATAAGGCCACTTCCCTTCCCATTCTGTGTCACATTAGGTACAGGACAGCCCATATTGATATCCACACCCCGATAGCCTAGTTTCGCCATACCAATACTCATTTGCCGAAAGTATTCAGGCTTATCCCCCCAAATATGGGCTACCATTGGTTGTTCATCCTCTGTAAAAGTCAAACGCCCACGCACACTACGGATGCCCTCTGGGTGACAATAGCTCTCCGTGTTTGTAAACTCTGTAAAAAACACATCAGGTCTTGCTGCTTCACTCACTACATGGCGAAAAACTACATCCGTCACATCTTCCATTGGTGCCAGTATAAAAAAAGGTCGTGGTAAATCACGCCAAAAATTATCTATCATATTCAAATCCAAATCCTCTCATTATGGTGGGATACCAGGCCAACCCCTTATCCCAAAATTAAAAAGCAAAATGTCCCTGCTTCTTTTACACTTATACCATGCTTAAGCACTTTTTATCAAACTGCGGAAATGTTTATTTTCACGAAATCGGGGTTTGTATCGGAAATGTTTATTTTAACTTCACAATCTCTGTACAACCGGACAAAAAAGCACATAAAAACAAACAATGGAATCCTCGTGACTGTAAGACAAAGCGATAGTTTCGTGCAGTTTCTGTGCAGTATTTGTGCAATGTATAAAAATACAGGGATAAAATGGATATATCAGGAAACAAAGAAAAATCCCAAACCCTTGATACAAAAGGATTTGAGCCTTATTTAGATGATGACCTATGAGGGACTTGAACCCCCGACCCCCACCCTGTCAAAACTATTTCATTGTTTTCTTCTAGTTCTTTATTATTCCCAGAAATACTGACACGTAAGGGATTATCACTCTTTTTCACAATAAAATTACCCTCTGATACTTTCCGATTCTTTGGAATCCGCCCCCATTTCGCCCCCAATCAGACCGCATATTACTAATAAAATAGTGATTGTACCGCTTAAAACCATATTTGACTCACTTCATTTAATTTGATTTGACGCTAGGTCGCAGACACTTTTTGGTCATGACCTATTTTCATCAGATTACAAATTATCCATATGAGCAATTACAACCAATTTATTTTTTCACATGACAGCACTCTTTTGCTTAAGTCCTTTTTTAACAAGTTGGAATAATCATTGTCCAACTTGTTAAAAATTAACGAAAAAGCATTAGAAGGGACTTCCAATGAGTAAAAGAAGAGTTAAATATACAAAAGGTGAGTATATAACTGTAGCAATTATTTTCTCGATATTAATAATGATTCAATACCCAATTATAGCATCATTCATTGTAATAGGGGCTTTATTAGTGGGAACATACCGCTACCTTATTTCTTTCAAGGGATACAATAGGGACTTTGCTAAAGTCAAAGACCATCTTTTTATTATATCAACAATAAGATACTGGAGGCGAAGAAACAAAATTTTTTTAGGAATATCACTTTATTTATTAATTGTGGTTTTAAGCGATACAGCTTCAAATCCGGTGTTAAGGTTGGTAATTAACCTTTTGTTCATTGGTATTTTCTTTGGTTCAATTGGCTTAGGGATACGTTGGTTATACCGGGTTTGTAAAGCTCTTTTATTCAATATTAAGCCAACAAATTTAATTGAACCTATAGAAGATGTAGATAAAATGAGTGGTCTTGAATTTGAACATTTTTTAACACCACTTTTTAGAAGTCAAGGCTACTACGTCGAAGTAACTAGCCCCTCTGGTGATTTTGGTGGAGATTTAATATTAAAAAAGGAAAAGAGAAATCTGTGGTACAAGCCAAGCGATATGGGAAAGACAAGAAGGTTGGTGTAGATGCGATAAACGAAGTGGTTGGAGCTGCAGGATACTATAATGCAACTAAAAAGATTGTAATTACCAATCGTTATTATACAGATGCTGCAAAGATAACCGGTAAAAGGAATGGGGTTACTTTACTTGATAGGGATGACCTGGTAAGGATGCTTAATCAATACAACGATGCACAAATTAGATTTTCAAAGCAGAAAGAACCTATTGATATATAAATTAATTTTTTTATTAATGCTGATTGAAAAGAAGTGTTACTTCAATATTAGCTATGAAACGCCTTTTATTTATGGAGTATAACTATTTTTTAAATAACCTTTTAATAAAGCATTTGAATTGATGGCTTTGGTGTGAAGCAGAGGCGGACAAGAAATGCCCTTAATATTAAGGACAGAACTCCATTGTAATATGAATAAAATTGTAACAACCAAACTTTTGGCGCTTCAATCGAGTATGGATTATTTAAGGTGCCAAGAGCAGGATTCTCATACTCTTGACTTGCCCAGGTCTCACTTTACCAAGCACTCTACTACGAGTACACCTTATTCTACCTAGCTTTCGCTATGAGGAAGGTCACCTTCTGGGGAAGTGTATTCCCTTTTAACGGGAGACACTACGAGAGTAAATCGTAGCCGGGGCAGACGGGTTACCCAACGGAAAGCTTTTACGTCATATTACAACAGCATATTTGCCTTTCAAACATACTGAGGAGCGCTTCGCCACATCTATAATTGGGATTAAAATAGTTAAGATGGATTGTTTTATCCATGTTTATCATTTTAAAGTATTTTCATTAAATCCTTTTTCATAGAAGTAACTTATATAACTACCGACAGAAAATATAATCGTTTTTGCGGTTCGTACATATCCCAATTAAATTTATAGAAGTTATTAAAAATAAGTTCAATATCCTTTCCAATCTTGGTATATGCTGTCTTATACATTCTAGCAGGTTCCACAGTATAGCCTTTGTATGATGGAAAGGCTTCTCCAGCAGTAGAATCTATAACTCCACTAAATAATACCAGGACTGTATTACTTTTTCTCACCATTTTCACATTGCTAACCTCATTTTTTTCAGCCTTTTTTACTCTCCGTCCTTATAACCGGTTGGAAAAACATACTTTTTTCTTCTAATATACTTTCTATAGGACTTCTTTTGCAGGGACTAATTTTCCATAGTCATCTGAATCATCAACAGCTTCTTTATCAAAAATCATGTTCATTACCTACATCTAGTATTTCTGTGATAGGTGCACTCTATCTTAATTATAAAAAAATGTAATACTTGAAAGTTAATATTCTAGAAAAATATTCCTAAAAGGAAAAGAAAAGGATTATCGAATACGATATAATAAGGATATTAGAAAGATGATAAATCAAGAAGGAGCTCAGATAGACATAGTGTCACTGGGGTCATCTGTTTTCCCATATACTCTAGGAGGTACATTTTGAAAGAATCTAAATCGAATAAAGGATGGTTAAGTTTGGGGGCAATCGGGTTATTCTTCCTGGGGAAAATGAAATGGTTGTTTGCGCTATTGAAAATAGCAAAAGTAGGTTCTCTGATTTCTATTTTCGTTTCATTAGGAGCTTATGCCTTGGTTTACGGTTGGAAATTTGCCTTAGCCCTAGTCTATCTAATTTACATCCATGAAATGGGGCATTTACTTGCTGCTAAGAGAAAAGGCATCAAAACATCCAATGCCATTTTCATCCCGTTTGTCGGAGCGTTAATTGCCCTTAAAGAAGAACCCAAGAATGCTAACCAAGAAGCTTATCTTGCCTTCGGAGGTCCTTTATTAGGTACATTAGCATTTCTACCAGCCATTCCCCTATTTATGATGACGGAAAATCCATTTTGGCTTTTAGTTATTACACTTGGAGCCATGATTAACCTATTTAATCTAATGCCTGTGCATCCTCTTGATGGAGGACGTATAGTGGGAGTCATCTCCACAAAGCTTTGGGTATTAGGGATTATCGGGATGGTTGTATATTTGTTTCTCCATCCAAATCCATTTTTAATTCTTTTCTTATTATTGGGTATTTCTAAGTGGTGGAAAGAATTCCGTAGCGAGACAACCAGAAATCAAAGAGACAACATCATTGAATTGAATCAATTTGGTTTAAGGCAACTAGAACAATATGCAGGTGCAACAGATGAAGAAAAAATTCGCCTGGTTAATATTTGGAATATGGAATTAAGCCAACTACATGAAAAGTTTAACAACATGAAGAGATGGCATATCCCGCTATTTGATGATAATAAGCTAAAAGAAAAACAGCTGACCGAGGTAAAATTAAATATTTATAGGTCCTTAATGGATGCTGCTAATTCGAATGAATACCAGTACGGACCGACCGATTTTGAAAATATAGGCACGTATGAACGAATAGTAGCAACGTTCTTTAAAGAAGTGCAAGAACAAACTGAAATTAGGGATAAAGAGAAATCCTATTACTCATCTAGTCTCAAAACAAAAGTCATCTGGTTCTCATTATACATTGGGCTTGCCATTTTCTTAATGATAACAAGCTTATATGCAGGTGATTTAATGGAACAATATAAAACTTTATTACCGTAATTTATCGTTATAAATTGGAAAGTTTTCAATCACTTGATTGACCGGTATAATCCATACAGGAATCGCTGATTGAGCCTTTTCCATTTCTTTACGCGCATCAGCTAAATATCGTTTGTTATTACCAGTCCCTTTACCATAACGCTTTATAAAGTTTTTCCAAGCTACAAGAGCTCTCTTTTGTGATTCAGTTATTCCATTAATTTGATTTAACCAAGTAGAACTTGACACTATTGATGTAATTAATTTCTTTTGATAATCTTGTTCAGATTTGATGTTGTTTTCTATTCGTTCCGCTTCAAGGTTTTGATTTTCTGTCATCCAATCATGTAAAGATTTTAGTCCCCAAGACTTATGAACTTCTTGAGGAATCGGTACATACTTTGAGAGGAAATCAACAATCATCGCTGCTGTTTTAGGCGCAATTACCTCAAGTCGTGTAAACAAAGCAAAGTCTTTTGTAACTTTTTCTTGCTTATTCATTAGATACGTTAATTCTTCAAGTACAGACTCCCACCTAGATTCATCTTTGTCATTTAATACATCAAGGAATGATTGTACAATAGGGTGTATTTCTTTTTCTTTCAATAGTTGCTTTTAATGTATCTCTATAGAAGTTGTAGTCCCTTTCCCACTCTTGTCAATGAAAACATGCTACCTAAAAACAAGTTGTGGGTAAACCTTTTTAATGTGATAAAATGTTTAAATTAATGATGAAAAAGGACGGAAGCTGCCGTCCTTTTTGTTTCGGTTCAATTAAATGACTAGTTCTCTATTGTCTAGATATTTCCCAAGTTTCTTTTTAGTTCGTTGCAGGGCATTATCTATAGATTTAACATGAGTGTTTAGTTTTAATGAAATTTCTTGATACGTTTCACCATCTATATAAAGAGCTAATACGGTCTTTTCTAATTCGCTTAGGATTTCCGACATTTTTAACTCAATATCAATGGCTTTTTCCCTGTCGATGAGTAAGGTAATCGGGTCCATTACTTCGCTTGGTAATTTATCAATCAGTGTATGGCCCGAATCATCATCATAAATAGGTTTGTCCAAAGAGATATAGGAGTTTAAGGGAGTGTGTTTCTGGCGGGAGGCTGTTTTGATTGCTGTTATGATTTGTCTTTTGATACAAAGTTCTGCAAAGCTCTTGAATGAACTCTGTTTGTCCGATTTAAAATCACGGATGGCTTTATAAAGACCAATCATACCTTCTTGAAAAATATCCTCTTTTTCTGCTCCAACCAAAAAATATTGTCTGGCTTTGGCTTGAACTAAACTTCGGTATTTTCTTATCAAATATTCATATGAATCGATATCACCCTTACGCACTAATTCTAGTATGGATATGTCATCATATAATGAAAATCCGCTCATTTTGTCTAAAGTCTGTCTCACTTATATCCCTCCATCTCATGCTTAGCCACCGAAGTTGTCCCAAATGATTCTAATTATATATTATCCTATATTTCCCACTAAAGATATTAACAATTTCCGACGATTCCCAACATTTAAATTATAAATGAAAGCAAAACGTATCATATTAGAGCAAGGATTAAGAGAAAATGTTGTGGTTTGTAATAAAATTGCTAGTTTTGGAGTTTTAAATACAGCTAACATATTTTAAAGGCTGTATTCTATAACATTGTTGCTTTTGAACGGACAAGACATAAAAAAAGGAACATGCAATGGTCCTTTATACTTGGTAATAAATTAAATATCGGTTAAAGAGTCAAAAGCTAATACCGCTTTGTTGGAGCACCTAGTTAATTTAAGAAGTTGCTTATGACCGGTTTCCTTTGTCACCGGTATCCCGAATAATTTGTTTTATTTCTTCTTTTTCCATTATTTTCAAACCTAAATTAAAATCATATATTAATTATATTACTCAATAGAACAAAAAAAGTTAAAAACCAAACCAGCGCAAACATAGCCAATTATTAAGTAAATGGTGTCGATTTATTTTTCGACAAATTCTTTTCTTAAAAGGAATTAATACTTGGATAAGCGAATATAGGTATTTAAGTTTATTAGAAGGGGTGATTCAAGTGAGTACTAAAATGGCAGAACACAGACTTGTCAAAGGAATTGCGATTTCAATCATCTCTACCCGTTTAGAAAAAAGCTTGGATGAAATAGAAAACTTATTTGGTGTTATACTCGATACAGAACCGGCAGAAGTATTGGCTACAAAAGCTAAACAGTTAGCCTCTGCTACAACTGTAGAACAATGCATTGATATTTTTATATAGAAGATTGAAACATAAAAGGCATAACGAAAAAAGGTACTCAACATTGTTGTAACGGGTTCCCTTTTGAGGTGCAAACATTGCAAATCACATCATGTTTTTTGTCACTAATATCAATGGAATTCTCTGAGTAAATAACATCAATAAACGCGAAAGAAGGGATAGCTTAATGGCTATCCCTTAAATTCTCTATCGACTCCCGTTAGTTAAATATATTTGTTGTCTGTTTTTATTGAGTGTCCTCATCGCTTTTGTACTCCAAAATATCACCCGGCTGACAATCCAAAGTCTTACATATCGCTTCTAATGTTGAAAAACGAACCGCTTTTGCTTTCCCATTTTTCAGAATGGAAAGATTCGCCATAGTAATTCCTTCCAACCCTCTCAGAAAGCTCCGTTACGCTCATTTTTCGTTTTGCTAACATCACATCAATATTAATAATAATTTCCATATCCTCCACCTCAGACCGTCAAATCATTTTCTGATTTTATGTTAATCGCTTCTTGTAGAAGCCGTTGGAGGATAGCAGCAAAAACGGCGATAACCAACGAAGCAAAAATGATGATGAGTCCCATTAATACAATAGGAGGGTCAACTTTCTTCGCTATAAAATGAAAGAGTGGCAAACCTAATACATACAAACCACTGATTGTAATCGCACAGCACTTTATGTTCTTTAACGCCTTTACAGATAATTCCGAGAACGCTGTGTTCTCGTCAATGTACCGTAAAAGATTGAAAGCCTGATAGAGAGCAAAGTAAAAAGGCACAGCCGCTCCATACATCACGATGAAAACGAGATATTTCATTGGGGCAATATTTGGATACAATATTGCTGCGAAATTCGCCATATGGGGCACTAAAAATATGCACAATGCAAGAACTGGGATTCCTATAAAAATAACAGCTAGCTTTAAAAAGAGTGTCGTAACTTGTTTCATAAAAAGTACCTCGTTAATTAAATTTTCTCAAACCGTTAATCATTTTTTGACTTAATATCTGGGACATTTTTTAATGGCTTTTGAAGTGCATCCACAATGGCTGCGATGATACTTGTTGCTAAAATACCCATTAGACTTAGTGATATAGGACCTGCTGGGTCGTCTCCTGTGATTTTAGCAAGCACCTTTAAGCTTACTATTCCTAACAGAATGAGGAAAATGACTGTAAAAGCACATTTTTTTATAACCTTCAAAGATTTAAGGGATAATTCAGAGAAAGCATTGTTTTTTTCGATATAGGTTAGTAGTTTAAATGCTTGATACAACGCAACAGAAAACGTAATACAGAATCCATATGCACATACTAAAAAGGGGATTAGGAAATAAGCCGTATCTGGATGTACCTTTGCATCTTTAATGGCTATCTCAGGCAACCAATAGATACATAAAGCAAGCATCGCAATTCCAATCAGAAAAATAATTACCTTTAAGAAAGTGGTTGAACCTTGTTTAACATTCATTTAAAGCACCTCACTGATTTAATAATAAAATGACTCTAACACATAATTTATTGTTTTACAATAAACTAATATCGTTTTTAATTATATTATTATTGTTATTATTATATCCTTTTAATTTTTACAAAAATAAAAAGCATTTCTCATTACAAAGAAATGCTCTTATTTTAAAATGTTAAATTTACAACTTGTTAAACAAAACTTCCCAATAGTTTAATAAAGTAAATCAACAACGAAAGATAACAGAACCTACTTAAAATAAATAATATCCTTCATCGTAAATTGTTTATCGGCAATTCCCAATCTTTGAGCTGGTATAGCCTTCACTTTATCCCATGAATTGTATGGCAAACAGAAGTTGTAGAAAGTACGAAGGATGGTTAAAGCATATTGGGCATACTTAGGGTTAAAATTAGCATATATATAGCTTTTTCCTTCCCTCTTGCAGTAACCAACGGACGCTCCAATATAGACAATCTGCGTCTAATCTGTTGCATGAATGCACTTGTAGCCTTGTCATTTACCTTAACCAACATGTTAGCCACATGCTATTTCATAAGATGATAAATCGGTAGTACAATCAACCAAACGCTTTCCTTGGTCAATTGAAGGAAGTGGATGTTCGATAGGATTCTTAGCCCGCTTTCGATGTTGGCTACCATCCTTCTTGACTGTTTCATAAAACTCATGATAGCGGAGGATAGAAATTAATTTTGCATTGGCTAACTTTGTAATGGATACTTCATCGCTCGAACCGCCACCGCCCCATGATTTCAATTCTTCCCTCGCATCCACATATTCTCGATAAGCATCTTTGCGGCTCTTATATCCTTACAGATGAATGATTAGAATTATAAGTAGCAGCTCCTTTTTGTATTAAGCGTTGAATCTGTTCTATTAATCTATTGAACCAACATTATTGTTTAATAGAATATACAAAAAAAGAACGGTAATACTTGGAGAAGTATTACCGCTTTTGATATTGTCTTTGGTTAATATTAGCTTACCTTCGTTGTTTTACTTTTACTCTTGTTACCTAATTTATCTTGAGCGTAAACCTTTATAGTAGAACCCTTCTTTTGTGCCTTGATTTTCACTTTATAATTGCCTCGGCTATCTACTACACCTTGTCCGATTTTCTTGCTTCCATTGTAAATATATATGGATGCGCCTTTTTCACTCTTACCAGTAACGGTTACGGTCTTGCTCGTTATTTTATTAACGGTTGGGACAGGTGGAGCTGTTTTATCCATCACCTTAACGGTTTTACTGGAGCTTTTGTTCCCTGAGACATCTTTGGCATAAACCGCAATGGATGTTTCGGCTTTTTGCTTCGAAATCTTCATGGTATACGAACCGCTTTTTGCTGTTGTTTCCCCGATTTTCCTGCTACCTACCATGGCATATACGTTTGCATTGGTTTCGGCTTTACCCGTAATAGAAGTCGAATAATCATAGACGGTATTGACACTTGGGGTAGATGGAGCTGTTTTATCGATTACTTTAACCGATTTAGTTGCGCTCTTATTTCTTGCTACATCAACTGCATACACAATAATGGATGTACCAGCTTTTTGCTTAGCTATCTTAATGGTATAAGCACCATCTTTTGCTGTTGTTTCCCCGATTATCTTGCTTCCCACCATCGCATATACTTTTGCATTGGTTTCAGCTTTACCAGTAATAGTAGTCGAATAATCATAGATAGCATTAACGCTTGGAATAGACGGCGCTGTTGCATCTTTAACCGTTAAATCTTTTGCCTCACTTGTGTTTCCTGCTTTATCAGTAGCTGTGACGGTTAGTTTTGTTCCAGCTTTTTGTTTGGATATTCGGACGGTGAATTTACCATCGGTACTTGTTGTAGTAGCCCCTATTACTGGTGTACCGGCTTTAACCATAAGGATGGAACCAGGTTCGCTTTCCCCTATAATATTCGTCGTTTTATCTGTTACTTCATTCACTTTTGGTAATGCAGGAGCTGCGTTATCTACAGGTGGTGTCCAAGACGAATCTCGCTTTTTAATATAAGCAGAGGAAATATAACCAGTTGATTTCCCATCTTTCGTTTTAACATGAAACCAGACAAACTGATTTGCATTTGCTGTTTTCTCTGTTTTTAAGGTATATGCCAATTCTCCTGTGATTTCCAATAAAGTATTTTTTGGAGCTATATAATTTATCTCACTGGAAGCAGCAGGCTGTGCTCTTAAATACCTATTCCCTCCTGTTACGACTACATCTTGCCCGTTTTTTACAAAGTAGACAGAAGTATGCAATGGGTCCACTAGTGTAAAGGTTTTCTGTAAAAAATTAATTTTGTTGGTTTTAGGGTCGTATGAGAAGTGCTCTTTCTTAAATGGAAATTGTGCTAATTGAGTATCTTTTAAGAAACTGTCATTTTCAATAGAAGAAAAGACTTCTTCTTGATAAGCGTTTGTATTTTTCAATCCACTACTCTGATATACAGTTCCGTTAATAGATTTAGTACCATTGTACGCCATTATAGGGAAATACCAATTTTCTATTTCCTGTCTTCCTGCGCCTTGTATTTTTGGAAGAGTATTGTTATCGAGATAATCGTACTTTTCGTTGAGGATTTTGACGCCCTCCTCGATATTGAAGGTAATATCGTATTTTAATTTCTCTTTGTATGTTAATTTCTCATTCTCGTCGTACCCCTCTGGTATATCTGTAACCTGCATGATACCGATTCCATCATCAGAGGAGATGTTAGGTTTGCCCGGCGCTATGAATTGCACCCAATAACTTTCTCTCCAAGCCACAGCCTTTACAACTTCAGGAGGGATTTCTGCATCCAAAGCTGCATTCGTCAGTAAGCAGTTAATATGCTGAAAATCGGGATTGACATTTTGCTTAATTACACCAGAGCATTTAGAGGACCATTCTGACGCGGCAGAGGTTTCTTCATAATCCAAACCGAGTAATAAACACGTTAATAATCCTGCCCTTAAAAAGATTGATTTCATTTATTCCATTCTCCAATCTACTTCTACTTATTTAATAATCTATCTACATTTTACCATAATTAGTTTTTATTAATAGATTCTCCAATGTTATATAAATAATAGAATGAAGACTTGTAACTAATGACAAAAAACCAAGGTTGCATTACTAAATTTCTAGTTAATACTGAACAAACAAAAGAGTTAATACTCATACAAGTATTAACTCAAAAGTAAAACATCTTAATTAGTAAGAAAGTAAAACCTAGAAGCGACCCATAAGTAGAGTATTCCCAAAGGAAATATATTACGTTTCCGAATGTAAAGCTGAATACTGAAAGCATTAAGAATACAAACGTCAAGTTATTATTTTTAAACAAAGTGTATCACCTTTTACCTATATATAATGAATTAAACCAGAAAATACTTTTTATGCCTTAAATCAACCTAATTGAAGGAAAGCACCCTTTAGCTAAACAAACAATTTAATTATCTGAATTATTTTTCCCAAGCGAAAACCCAGCAGCTAATAAAGATACTATCGCTAAACCAACTCCAATAATCATTGAATAATCAAAAATATCTTTTAGTGCCATACCTCCTGCAATAGAAGCAGTAGATAGGCATAACAATGAAACAGTATTTTTATTCATCATAATTCCTCTCCATCTCTCTATAGATATTACCAAAAAAATCAAATAAATTGTTGAACTACCTGCCACGATAGTTCCATAAGAAACTCCTATGACGGCGCTCCTCGCCGCCACCATCTACTACGAAAATCTAAACTCAAAATAGAGTCTAACCCTTTAACTCCTTGACGATAATGGATGATAACAATACAACCAGGCTGAACTTTTTTTGGTGGATCTTAAGGAAGATACCCTGTATAAGAAACTGGTTGTGACAGTATTGAAGAACCATTTAGTGTACTGCTAGTACGTATACAAAAATTTTTGTAACAAATCTCCTGTCATATGTATTGTTAATTTTTTTTGAGGTGATTCTCCTATGGAAGCAATGATTGAACGGTGTGCTGGCCTAGATGTACACCAAGAAACAGTAGTAGCCTGTGTATTATTTGGTCCATTAGATAAAAAGCCAAAAACCTCTATTGAAACGTTTTCAACTACAACAACGGGACTCTTGGCTTTAAGTGATTGGCTAGCTACCCTTCAGGTATCCGATATTGTGATGGAAAGTACCGGAGTCTATTGGAAACCAATATGGAATATACTTGAGGGTTCTTTTCACCTTGTTCTTGCCAATGCCAGACATGTCAAAAATGTTCCAGGTCGTAAAACTGATGTGAAAGATGCCGAATGGCTTGCCAAGCTTCTAAGATGTGGACTTATTGAAAGTAATTTTGTTCCACCGGAGGATATTCGTGATTTACGAGATCTTACTCGTTATCGAAAAAAATTGATTCATCATCGCACTTCAGAGCAGAATCGCATTCACAAAATTCTTCAAGATGCTAATATCAAGCTAACATCCGTATTATCAGACATTTTTGGTGTATCGGGACGCCGTATCCTTGAAGCGATTCTAAACGGTGAAAAAATAGAGACCGATGGTCTTCGAAAAATGGTGGATTGGCGAACAAAAGCAAGTATTACTGACATTGCAAATGCAATTAATGGTCGTATTCGCCGTCATCACCGTGATATGTTGCGTTACCATTGGGAGCATATGAGTTATTTAGAAAAAGCCATAGAAGAATTGGAAAAACAAATCGATCAACTCCTGTCCCCATATCGTAAGGAAGTAGAATTATTGGATGGTATACCTGGTGTTAACAAAGCTGCCGCAGCTACTTTTATTGCAGAGATGGGCGTTGATATGTCCGTATTTAAGTCGGCTAAACATCTTGCCTCTTGGGCTGGTGTGAGTCCCGGAAATTACGAAAGTGCTGGTAAAAAAAAACGAGTAAAACCACACAAGGTAACAAAGCTTTGAAAACGATGGCTGTAGAGTGTGTACTAGCGACATCAAGGCAAAATAATCGAATTGCTTCACATCGAAAAAGGATTACCAAACGCCAGGGAAAAATGAAGGGACGAATCGCTTCTGCTCATTTACTATTAACGATCGCTTATAACATCTTAAAAACAGGAGAACCCTATCATGAACTAGGTTCAAATTACCTTGAAGAAAAACAAAATAACAAAGAATTAAAAATGATCGAATACCTAAAAAAGAAAGGCTATACAATCGCTCCATCTGAACAACAAACTGCATAACCAGTTAATATAACGATATGGCACATTTACGTCCTTCAAAAAATTAGAATATGGTGGGCTTATTTTGTATGGCCTTTTACGAATATATTTTCATACAAAAAAGAGCTGCCAAAGCAACTCTCTTATTGAAGTAAAGCACCTGTTAATTGAAGAAAGGTCATCAGTATTATCAAAAACTTAAACACCAAATATCACTGTTCCTAAAATCATATATACAAAAGGAAATATTAATAAAACCGAATTTACAATGATAGCACTAAGCGTCCAAATCTATGCGCATAACATTGACGGCTTCTGTTAATACCATCATATATAGCAAGAAATTGTTCTCGATTAAATTGCATCAAGTTTGGTTGGATAAAAACATCGTAATTATGGTCTGCTGTATCGAAATTACTGCTATGAGCAAATTGTTGGATGAGCAGGTCATAATACTTATCAACGCAATCGTTCTCTGTAGCCCACCTCAACAATAATTCACTTTCCTCTTTATCTAGTATATGTTGTTCATTAAAACCTTTCTTCAGAAGTATGTTCAGTCCAGTGTATTTCTTTAGTCAAGTAATCGATATGCTTTTCCATGTTTTCTCTTAAAAATTGAGCACGAACTTTGAACTTCATTTTCTATTTGTTTATTTATCAAGCTTTCTAAGACAACTCCTCTTTCTCTGGGTCTTGTCTTATTGGATATCAGTTTAATTTTCACTAAAAAGTCAGCTCCAGAGAGATTTTCCTAGGAGGCTTCTTTTTCTTGTTTTAGTTTAAAGTCGGGTCACCATTTTCTTAGAGTACATTAATTTATTAGCATTTTATCTAATTCACGAACTTTATCATATGACTCCAATAGTTGTTCAGGTATTAATGTTCTCCCATAATCCCAAGCATTAGTTTCTATTTCAGATTTTAGCTTTTCTTTTTCTTCTTCGTGACCATACATTAAAATCCTTAAATCATGTTTGTTTTTCTTAAAATCTAAATAATAACCAATCATACGATAAAGAATAATTTTAACAAAGTTTTCCTCTGTCTCTTTAATTCTAATTTTCCCTTTATAACCGTTAACTTGAAGGTAATTGAATTTTATAGTATTGGTCGATACGTTATAACTCATAGGTGCACTTAGATTATTGTCAAATTCATAAATAATATCCAAATTGTGCTCATTTAATGTGTTATTAATTATCTTTTCGATATCGCTTATATAAAGCATTTAACTATCACTTCCCTTTTAAAGACTTACTTCATTATAGTAGTAGATTAAGTTATTCTTCCTTTATCAATATAATAAACTGCTGAGATAATATTGTGGTCTCTTTTCGTGCCCAATGGAACTAACGCACCTTTTAGTTGATCAACAAAATAATCGATTACTATATGTACCCTTATTCTAACGGTTTCCAATTTGGGTCCTTTATATCGGACTTATTTGGCTTTCTTACATACTGCAAACTTTTTTCACCTTTAGCCCTAAATTTTTTAAAATTTTGTTGTACTTCTCTAAAGGAAACATAATTGGCTCCATCCTCATCTGGATGTTCATATTGGTAACCATCATCTTCCCAAAAACAGATTTCACAAATATCATACGTTCCTGGAGGTTTTTCATCTAATGTTTTATATCCACAGCAAGGACAAGTATATTTTCATACAACCACCTCTGACTTGTTTTTTAAGTTTAACATAATTATTCAACTACGCTGCCCCTTTAGTTCCATAAAAGATACATTACTCTCTCCACTAATCCAATCAATCTATAATTTTTTTTACCATTATTTATTTTTTTAAGATTTTATTATAAGAATATACTATTATATAAAAGACAATAATCAGGGAGGAAAATAATGAAGAAAATCGCCATCATAATTACTTCGTTATCCGTATTTTTAGCTGCTTGTGGAAATCAGCCCTTTATTTCTTCTAATTATCAAGAAATCGACACGATTGAAAATGATTTAGGGGATTATGGGACTGTTTATCAGGCCGAGGGTAAAAGTGTTTCTCAGGTAGCCAGGGAGATTCAAAAGAATGCTCAACCCGATCATTCATCCAAAAAGAGTGAGGACGAGATGTTTCTTCTATACCCAGAAGACTCGCCCGAAGAAGTTGTACATATTATGAAAGATGATGAAAACCCAGATAACACGATTATAGAAGTGGTTGAAGAGGATTTTGCTGAAAATAGCTATGACTTCCCTCTTATGGAAACACTCGGAGTGTTGGGAGTTGCTACTGCTTTATATGGTTGGAATAAGTCAGACTCTAAAACAAAAAAGAAAAGAATAGGTTATAAGGGATATAACAAGGCTTTTCGTAACAAGTCCACTACTAGTATCCCCGCCAATAATGTCTTACCGGATGAAGAAGATGAGGACGACGAATATACTTCAACTGGTTCTTCATCAACGACATCTACTGGTACGAGCTCAAGTAACAGTGGGAATCCACCTACTACGGGTACTTCGTCAAATGGTGAGACAAGCAACGTAAAAAAATCATCGAATTCGGATGGCATTCGTAATGGTGCTGCTGTTCGTGGTGGTGGTCCGGGAACTGGTAAATAACAAGGAGGATATTGGATATGTTTGAAAACATTATAGATGTGCAGGAAGTACTATTAACCTTATATTATTTTGTCGTATTGGGTTTGGTGTCCATTGCTTGTATGTGGATATTCGCAAAACTTACCCCTTACAAAGACTTTGAACTTATACGAAATGGGAATATCGCTGTTGCTATTCAATTTGCTGGAAAGATCTTAGGGATTACACATATTATGAGCGTTGCGGTCAACACAAACGATTCGTTATTGGGTGCAGCTGTATGGGGTATTATTGGATTTATCTTGATGGTAGTCGGTTATTTTATTTTTGAAATCGCTACGCCTAAATTAGATGTTCGAAAAGAAATCGAAAAAGGGAAAGTATCGGTTGGAATCATTGCTGCCTCTATTTCCCTGGCTATATCCTTTATAATATCTGGAGCCATTTCATAAGTATTAAAACCAAAAGAATCTGAATTCTTTCAGATTCTTTTTTCTTTGTTTGGTGTGGAATTATTCTTATTTATTTTTTTGCTATAGATTTTTATCTAAATAATTAATATAGATAAAACATTAAGGAGAGAACATTATGACAGAGAGAGAAAACCACATACAAAAAAGAAGAATCTTTACGTCTTCTGGGATTGTATCGATATGTGGAATTGTGTACCAAGTACTTTATGGAGCAGCTGGTGGCTATCTTTTCGGTGATTCAACAAAATTTTACTGTTTAACAATTGGATTGTTTTTAAGCGGAATGGGAATTGGTGCTATGCATAGTAGCAAATTCCATCGACACTTAATGTCTAAATTCGTTATAACCGAATACTTGATTGCTTTAATCGGTGGCTTTTCCATCTTTTCAGTTTTTTACATACAAGCTAATTTCGGTGATTCAACAGCAAAGGTATTTTTATATGCAATAATTATTATTACCGGTTATCTTACCGGATTAGAATTGCCCTTACTTATTCGTAAATCAGAAGAAATTGATTCGGACTTAAAGGGATCGACTGCGAATGTGTTGGGTTGGGATTATGTAGGTAGCTTAATAGGGACAGTAGCTTTTGCATTTTGGTTAAAACCTACTCTAGGACTCATCAAGGCAGGATTCTTTATCGCCTTTATTAATATTGTGGTAGCCCTCTGGATAAGCTTTGCCTTTAAAAAAGAGATCAAACCAAACTATATAAGACTGATGGGGATTTTATTAACGGTCGTTATTGGACTTGGATTTTTATATGGTGAGAGGTATGCACATACATTAGAACAGAAGCTTTATAGAGACCCTATTGTTTTTTCTAAAGATACTAAATACCAGAAGATTATTATGACGAAAGATACCGGTGATTTACGTTTATACCAAAATGGACAACTCCAATTCGCTGAGTCTGATGAACATAGATATCACGAAGCACTGGTTCATATTCCGATGTCTCTTTCCGACAAAAAAACAAATGTGTTGGTTCTTGGTGGTGGTGATGGATTGGCCACAAGGGAGTTATTAAAGTATAAAGAAATTCAAAAAATCACACTTGTTGACCTGGATCCTGAAATGACCAACCTTTCCAAGGAGAACCCTCATTTGACAAAGTTAAATAAAAACTCATTTCACTCTAAAAAAGTTCATATCATTAATAAAGATGCCTTTAATTATTTAAAGAATGCCGATGACCTATATGATGTAATTCTTGTCGATTTACCTGATCCAAATAACGAATCCTTAAATAAACTCTATACTTGGGAATTCTACAGTTTAGTTAGAAACCACCTAACACCAACAGGCCTTGTTTCTATTCAATCTACTTCCCCTGTATTTGCTACGGCCGCTTTTTGGACGATTAGTAACACTGTGAAATCCACAGGGTTATATGTTGATAATTATCATTTAGATATTCCTTCGTTTGGAAACTGGGGCTTCACACTAGCATCCAGGGAAAAGTTTGATGTTGAAAATATTAAGTTAGAAGTGAAAACAACCTATCTTGCGAATGAAATGATTGCATCCCTCTTTTATTTTGGCAAAGATGAAGATCAAGATATAACCATTAAGGGGAAGCACGTTGATATCCCCGTCAATTCGTTAAATAGACCAGATCTTCTCGACTTATATGAAAACGCTTGGGATTATTATTAAAAAACAAGGCTCTATTAAAGTTCAATGTTGATATTAGGCGTAAAAATAGAACTTCCAATTTAATGGAAGTTCTATTTTAAAATATTTGCTTATTAAACTAACGCCCCGTTACTTTAAGTGTAAATCTTCACAAACTTATTCATCGCAATATATAACTGTTGTTAAATAACGATATCACTGTAATAAAGCATAAAAAATACATCTAAAACTTTAATATGGAGTACACCTTTAAGTCCTTATGTTCCCCTTTAACATACATTACCTTTCTACTTATACCTTCGAAAGACATACCTAACTTTTTCATAACACGCTCTGAACCCTTGTTTTCTAAAAAACATCTCGCCTGTATACGAACTATGTTCATACTGTCGAAACCAAAAGAGGTGATTGCCCTTGCTGCTTCGGTAATTAACCCTTTGCCCCAGTATTCTTTAGATAGAACATATCCAATTTCAGCACTATTGTGTTCTGGCTGCCACCAAACAAAGTGAACTGTTCCAATAAATTTACCATTTTCTTTAAGCTCAATCCCCCATAGAGCATCATATTGAGGTAAAAACGTATTTATAAATTCAATTGTATCTGATAATGAAGATTGAGTATCCCAAGTTACATATCTCGTTACTTCTTCATTCGAAGCATATAAATACATATCTTCTGCATCATCTAATGTGATTTTTCTAAGGATGAGACGTTCTGTTTCTATTTTAGGTACATCACCAAACTTTTCTAAAATATTCATAAATCCACCACTTTACAAAATATTATCGACTGATAATAATCTTATCATTTTTTAAAAATTATGTATTCAATTAACTTGCGAGTTAGTTGAACAAGAAACAAAATAAACACATTGAAATGTTAAAAGAACATGATTGGTTTAATGATGTTTATTACAACCCGAAATACACCAGGCTTTTTAAAAACAATAAGCAAATTCGTAGTTATTTAGGACGAAGTTCTTCAATTCGTAAGATGATTAGAAAAAGGAAAGTCAGTAATTTGCTTATTACGTTGCTTTAAAACCAAGTAAAAAAACAAAAGTAATATACTTTTATTATCTCCTATTTTGTTTTTATCCGGGCGGAATTCTTTCTTAATGACTAATGACTGATATAATATGAATTATATGGCCTATATGAAATTTGTTAGATGGCTGGGTGTCTGACTTCACTATAAGTGCTGATCAGTCACTCTTTTTCTTATGGAATAAAAATATATTTGAAGCAAAAAGCTAGATTAATCAAGGTGGGGGAAATGATGAATGCGAAAAGAGAGTATTTAGTTCGAACATTTTCCAGGACTAAAAGGAAAGATTATGAGAATTATATTTTAAACAGGATTTGGAATCGATTAAATCGGTTAGATTTAAAACCTGTTACTCAACAATATGTGAAACGAGCGGATGGTAAATACGCCTTGCTTGATCTATATTTCCCACAGATTCATTTAGGGGTTGAATGTGACGAAGGGCATCACAAAAGTAACGCACTTAATGATGAAATTCGAACATTGGAGATTGGAAAAATGTTTCAAGCAGTTAAGGAAAATGAAATTAAGATTGAACGAATAGATGCCACCGACTCAATAGAAATGATACATACTAAAATTGAAGAGATCGTTCAACTAATCAATAAACTGGCTTCTAACAGCAAGATACTACCTTGGTCTGAAGACGTAGATTATGCAGCGTTAGCAGTCAAGAAGGGTACATTATCCGTTTATGATGAGTTTACGTTTCGTAAAATTTCAGAGGCGATGCGTTGTCTAGGAAAGAATTATGATAGTCTTCAAAAATCTTATTGGAAGTTTAATGAACGCTATATGATGTGGTTCCCCCAGTTATCTATAGACATTGGACAAGGAAATGTCTCAAATACTCGAGGATGGATTAACCTTTTTAACAAAAATTGGACAGAAATTGAAGAAAAAAGAATGGAAAAGGATTATATTCCGCTCAACCTCCCGGAGGGTAAACCAAGAGATCGAATTACATTTATGAAGGTTAAGGACCCCATTTTTAAAACTAATAAGTATCAATTTGTTGGTATTTTTCAGTGGGATCATATCGAGGGGAATTCGGTATTCTATAAACGAGTCGCCGAAGAAATTGATTTAACCCCCTACAATAAATAAATGGGAATGATAATTGCGTCTCCATTTTAGCAGATAGCTTTAATCAGGGAGGATTTACCTCACTACTTTCTTCTTATTCAACAAAGAGTACGTTGTTAGCGAGTATACAAAAAGGCCTCTAATCGGGGCTTTTTATACGTGTTTTCAACTTTCGTCCATTCAAATACCATATTAAATTAGTGTTGGTTCATTACCAATTTAACCAAACGATAATTCCTAATATGATAATGGGAATGAGAGCCATAAAGATCCCATAAAAAGAAAGTTTAAATTCCTCAGGATTTCCCATAAACGCTCTTTGACCGGCTCTATCCAGGGAAGGTTTTTGTATTTTACTTTGTTCTTCAGTTTTTTTACTCATAACTTACCCCTTTTATAATTTTGTCGACTTCATTGAATTTACGTACCTTTTTACTACTATGTTTCAATCGTTTAGATACTTAAGTCGATATTAACATAAATATCCAAAAATGGTTGGGTTAATTTGTGATTAATACTAAATTAAAGCAGACCGAGGTTAAATTAGAAAGAGGTATATAGTTTAAACCGACATTTTAACTAGCTGCCCCGTTTGTTCCGTAAGAAAAAGGTTGCCGCAGCAGCAACCTTCATTATTGAAGTAAATTATTTTATTATTCCTCCGTGTTTTTTACCTGTCACTGCAAATTGTTCTACTTTCCCGGATTTTTTATCATACTGGTAGTAATATACACTGTCTTTATCGTCTTTAAATACAACAGCTATTTCAAATCTTTTCTTTCCTTTTAGCTTAGCGTTATCAGTCACTTTAATTTCTTCTATGTTGTCTTCAACATAGTTCTCCTCATTGATTAAGTATTTATGGACATCCCATTTTAATTGTTCAGTATTCTAATTCCGCACTTGTAGGTTGTGTGGAAAAATAGAGAATACTTCCCCCTATAATTAAAACGGCCACAATCCCTAAGAATATTAAAATATTTTTCATTTCTTTATATACCTTGCTAATAAGTAAATTCCCCCTATTATTATTACTGCCCAAAACACTAAAGGAGTTATTTGCATTAAGTTTTCCATATTCATTCTCCTTTCTTCATAAAGGTTTTTCTTAAGCTCCTCTAAGATGCCATCGTGGCGAAAATTATTCCAAAACCAATATAAAAAGCCGAGGAGTTAACCTCGACTTGTGTATACTTTTAACCTTTAATGTTTTACCACTGTAATCGTTCTGTTAGAACTAGTATTCCCTGCTTTATCTTTTGCAGTTATAGAAAGTGTAGTTCCTTTTTTCTGTGCTTTAATGTTAACTGAGTAGATACCTTTAGAACTAGCTTTTGCTGAACCAATGGATTTACTTCCTACTTTAACAGTTACAGTTGAGTTTGCTTCAGCTTTCCCTTTTACAACTTTATCGTTATCATCTACTTTATTTACTGTTGGCTTGCTTGGGGCGACAACATCAGCAACAGTTACCGATACACTTGAACTCACATTGCCTGCACTATCTTTAACTGTAACTGTTAATTTAGTTCCTGCTTTTTGAACAGGTATTTTAATAGAGAACGTACCTTTAGATGTTGCTTTTGCTGAACCTAGCACCTTACTTCCATTTTTAACAGTAACAGTAGAACTGGCCTCTGCTTTTCCAGTTAATACTTTGTCATTATTATCAACCTTATAAACAGTTGGCTTAGATGGTTTAACATTGTCTACAAATCCAGTTCCGATAGCGTATATGTCTTCTGTTGTATTATCGTCAATATATTCGTTGTCTAGGTCTATGACACCCACATAGTATGTGCCCTTCTTAGCTTGATACGCTTGTATTTCAACTCCATCCTCATCTTCCTCATAGCCTAAATATTCTAAGTTATTGTTTTCAACAAAATCTTTTTGAACTGCCCCGAATCCCAGATCAATAAAGTATGAGTCCGTAAATCCTGCTACTAACAAAACTCCATCACTAGGAACAACCACTTTATGTAAATCCAAATCATTCATAGGAAGCAACTGACCAATAGATGATTTTTCATAAGAACTATTATCTGCTGAACCAAAGTCGTTATTGGGCTCAATTTCCAAAATAAAATTACTACTGGAAGAACTACTCATTCTACCCATTTTGTTAGAATCTTTAACTGAAACCGATTGAGAATCATTTACTTTTTTTTCAAGTTGATTAAACGTTTTAGAATCAATAATACCTTTTTCAAGAGGCTTTTCCACTTGGCTTTCAAAGGCCTTCCTCGCCAAGCCGTTATCGTTTCCTTCTGCCTTAACCACACCTACAGACAATGATGAAGCAAATAGACCTACAGAAACCAATGACAATATACCTTTTTTACGCACAAAACGCCCCCCTAAATTCGTTATAACGAACTATTTACTCCACTTATATTAATACATAAGTACCTGAATTTCCATAAGTTTCTTTTTTATATTTTTTTACATAAAAATACATTAAAATCCAAACGATTAAGGTTCTCGCTGCGAATTAGGAAGAGAAATGGCGAAGAATAGCAATTGAATTCCCCTATGAAGTTACATAGCCTAAAATTTTTTTTGTTCTTAGTGGTGAGAAGTTTTATTGAAACTTTTTTTTTATTTTTTCGTATATAGCTTTATAATGTTTGTTTCATTATTGATGAACGCCTTATTAAGATAAGGTTCATTATATTTTAGGAGGGGCTTAATTGTTTAAACGGATTTCCTTATTTATTTTCGTTAATATTCTCGTATTGATCACCATTACCACGATCACCACGTTACTAGGCGTAGAAAGTTATATTGGTGGCGGTGGTTACGGTTCCCTACTTGCCTTTAGCGTCATCGCCGGTTTTGCTGGTTCCTTCATTTCTTTGTTAATGTCCCGTAAAATGGCGAAATGGGTTATGGGTGTTCAATTAATTGATGAACATTCCCCGCGTGGCGATCACGAACGCTTTGTATTGGAAGAAACCTACCGATTAGCACATACGGCTGGTTTGAAAGGTATGCCGCAAGTTGGTATTTATCATTCACAAGAGGTCAACGCATTTGCTACTGGACCAAGCAAAAAGCGTTCTTTAGTAGCTGTTTCAAGCGGTATGTTAGAAAGAATGGATCGAAAGGCGATTAGTGGAGTTATTGCACACGAAATAGCACACATTAAGAATGGTGATATGGTTACAACCACACTCTTGCAAGGAATGATAAACACGTTCGTTATTTTCTTCTCCCGTATTGCCTCAAAAATCGTTTCAAGTTTTGTAAGAGAAGAAGTTGCCGGTATTGTTTACTTCGTATCTTCTATAGTTTTCGAGATTCTATTCGGTATTTTAAGCAGTCCCATTATCTTTTGGCATTCAAGAAAACGTGAATTTAAAGCGGACAAATTAGCTGCCGATTTAGGTGGAAAGGCAAATATGATTCACGCTTTAGAATCATTAAGACATACCACGAACTTGGTTGATGACAGCCAAAAGTCTATTGCTGCCTTTAAAATTAGTGGTAAGGGGAAATTTTCCAGACTATTTTCTACACACCCACCATTAGAAAAACGTATTGAACATTTGAAATCACTTTAATAGATAAGACTTCCTACATTTAAACAATGTAGAAAGTCTTTTTTTGTTAGGCTGTTTTCTAAAAGATTGTTGCTCTCAGGATAAAAAACCAACAACCTTCAATATATAGTAAATTATAAGTGGTTCTTATTCAACAAACGGGCAGTTTAATGGAGTTGCATTTTAAACGTTTGTACATAGGAGTTAATTTTGGGGTTGTTAGTACGAAAACACAAAATATCAACATTCAAAAGCTTATGGAAGATTATAATGTATCTGGATTAAGCATTGCTGCAATTAATGGTGGTAACATAAGAAGTACAGAATGCTTTGGTTTACTTGAAGCAGAAACAGATAAAAGTGTGAAAGTAATTCTATATTTAGTGCTTGTTCAATCAGTAAATTTTTAACCTCAATTCTAGTGAACCTGCCCCTTTAGTTCATTAAGAAAAAGGTTGCCGCAGCAACCTTTTATTGAGAAAGCACCTGTTAGTTGAAGGCCTCATATTCTTACTTAGTTTCTCAAATAAACGACACTGTCGCTTCTTTCTACTTGAAAATTTAAATCATCCCTAATATTAAGCATATAACCAGCATCTTTATAATTCTCAGATTCATAAGATATACCATATCCATTATTCTCAGGATAACCATATAAATAGCAGACCACTTTTCCATCGTTCAAAAATACAATCTGATTCATTCCTTCATTTACAGTTTCGCTAATAGTATCCCATTTATAACCTACCGTTTCATATATATCATCTTTCGGGGTATATGGTCCAAAGGAATATACTACATCCCAGTCAAACGGTGTTACATCTAATAAATTTATTGTTTCAACGGATTGTCCAATTGATAACACTTCTTCTTTTAACAACTCTTCGTTTACAACCCATAATTCCTTCTTTAATAGATTTATAACGATAGCTATACATATTATACCGAGAGCAATAATCACTACTGTCTTTTTAGATTTCATAACTGTAACCAACTTGAACAGCAACCTTCCTAACGAAATTATCCACTTCATTATAACAATAATTCCCAAAATAAGTGTTAATTCTTAATGAACTAAACTCCCTCTATAAACATTGATGTATCAACGGTTTGCACCACTCGGTGTATTAGGGGAATTATTTTTTTATTCTACTTTTAAACAGAGTATTGAAATTCTGGTTTTTCCATCGATATCCTGTGGCAACGGAGTCATTTCCAATGTAGCTAGAGCCATCTTTCCAAAAGCCGGAAAGACTTGAGTAAACTCGGGAAAATAACGATCAAGCCAACGAATGATTCGGTTTTTAATACTCGCTAAATCTTCCGTTAACTTTGAACGAAGAGTAGATCCGATACGAAGTTCTGCTTCTACTTCTTTTAATAAACGTGGATAGCTAAAACGCCCATCTTTCAATAAACGAGCGATGACTAATGCATCTTTTTTATCGTTCTTTGTCGGTAAATTATCGTCCAGTTCCTTCGATCGTTTGACATGCATTGGATTCACCATGACTAGTGGTATGCCGTAATGATCTAAGAAATTAGCTAAGTTCATCCAGTAGTGGCCTGTTGGCTCAATTCCAACAATTACTTCTGTTTTCTTAGCTTCCTTCATCGTTTGACGAATCTTTTCATACAGGTGTTCAAAGCCCTCTTTTGATTGATGTACTGCGAAGGCTTACTCTATCACGCGCCCTCGTTCATCAACAAAACAAGCGTAATGAACACGCTTGGCAATATCCATACCAACAACGAGTGTATTTTCAGTAACTTGATTAATTTTTTCATTCCATTTAAACTGCATAGAGAAGTCCTCCTTGTTTGATGCTGAGTCAATGGTCGTTGACACTCATGCATCATACAAGAGGGCTCTTTTTCTTTCAAGACTTCGAACATCCTTCTAACAGGAATGCTGCCCCGTTAGCAAAATGTGAGCAAATCACTATAGTTGATCTAAAGGCATCCAGTAAGACAAAATAAAAAAGGCCCAAATCCCTGTTATATCAAGGATTTGAGCCTTTGGTAGTTGATGACCTGTGAGGGATTCGAACCCACGACCCCTTCCCTGTCAAAGAAGTTCCTCAAGACATGATCTCCACCCACGTTTTCACGGCCGTCGCTAAAATCAATAGAGCCAGTATGACTTGCAGGACTTTTACATTCATTTTTTTACCGGCCATCGCCCCGAGCGGAGATGCCATTAAACTAGCAACGACCATGATCAATGCCGGATAGTAATCAACTTGTCCCGTCGAGATTTTCCCTGCTGTTGCACCAACGGATGAAATGAAAGTGATCGCTAATGAAGACGCAATCGTTACCCTGGTTGGAATTCTTAAAACGATAAGCATGATTGGAACTAATAGAAAGCCTCCTCCGGCACCGACTATACCAGCACCTAAACCAACGATTAAGGCAAGGATGGCAGCAAGCCATTTGTTGAAGGAAACTTGATCCAAAGGAATGTCATCTATCCCTTTCTTCGGTATGAACATCATGACAGCTGCTATCAACGCCAAAACGCCATAGACGATATTCACTCCGTTTTCCGACATCGATCGTGATCCAAAACTTCCAACCACGCTTCCGATTAAAACACTGATCCCCATATAGAGAATAAGCGTTTTATTTAAATGTCCGCTCTTACGATAGCTCCATATACCTCCGATGGAAGCGAATAAGACTTGTACAGCACTTATACCTGTCACATCATGTGCACTAAATGCCGCTAAACCGATGATTGGGGGAATAAACAGCAGCATTGGATAATTTATTATCGAGCCTCCGATGCCGAGCATTCCAGAAACGTATGAACCTATAAAACCAATCAAAAAGATGGTAATGATAAAGGTAATCTCCATTGTAAGTGCCTCCCTTAAAAGAAGGGAACCCTAATGGTTCCCTTCTCTTTAACAGCCTTTTCTGATCCAAAATTTCAGTATATCATTTTCTTCTGCCATTTCCACCAGTTCATGGCCACCGGATCTTGACCAAGCCGCTAAGTCGGCTTTAGCTCCTTTATCGGTTACATGTATTTCCAACACTTGCCCGGTTTGCAAATCATTCATGGCTTTTCTCGTTTTAACAATCGGCATTGGACAAGCTAGTCCCTTAGCATCTAACACTTTATCTGAATGCATATTTCATCTCTCCTATTTTCTTGGCTTCTATTTTTATCAGTATTAGCGAACCGCACAACGATTTGGTCCTATTTCCATTTCGCGTTGTTTTTCATCATCAGGCTCGATTTTCCCCATATTGGTTTCGCGAATTTCTTGATAAGCGTTTGGTTGAGGCGGTAAATTACCTGTTACCAGTTCTCTGAATTCCGTTTCATCTACAATGTTCAATCCATGATTGTCAGCAAACAGCGCACCCAACTTTTTAGCGACACTTCCGTCTTCATTCAATTCATCGATGATCATGAAATGAGATGGCAATACGATTAAATCGTCTGATAATTCTCTATAACGTATATACAGTGTTTCTCTCAAGTCCCCTACCCAATCCTCAGCCAATCCAGCTAAATCCGGTCTGCCAATGGAATCGATGAATAATATATCCCCGCTTAGCAAGTATTTTTGATCTACCACAAATGAAGTGGATCCAATGGTATGGCCCGGGGAGTATAATGATTGAATATCAATCGCTGTATGACCGACCGTTATCCCTTTACCGCTTTCTAATGGCTGATATTCAAAAGTTACTTCAGCCGCATCTTTTGGCGGCAGCCAGTAAGCTGCATTTGTTCTTTCGGCTATTCGTCTTCCACCTGAAATATGATCGGCATGTAGGTGCGTATCCAGAACATGTGTAATTTTCACTCCGATACCATCGGCGAAGTCAAGATAGGCATCAATCATTCTTGTTGAATCAATAATGGCTGCTTCACCATTGGAAATGACCATGTAAGATAAACAGCCTTTACCTAGTCGAACAAATTGGTAAATTTCGCCGCCATTGGTCAATTCGCCAATTTTCACTGGTTCCAAGTGTTCACTCCATGCTTTCATGCCGCCCTTTAAATAAAAAACATCCAATCCAGCTTCAGATAACATTTCAGCTACCATAACAGATGAGCCTTCCTTTGCACATACTACAAGGATTTCTTTCTTGGCCGGGATTTGATCGAGAATTTCTTCCACACCATCCAGTAGATCAAAGTATGGGATATTAAGGAATTTGAAATTCTTCCCTTCAATTTTCCAATCATTAAAGTCACTTTCATTTCGAACATCCAAAATAAATAAGTCAGTTTTATTGTTTAGTTTCTTTGAAACCTCAGCGGCTGTCATTTGCTTAATCGTCATCTCACATACCCCCTATAGTATTAAGAATTTCAAAAAAATTTACCTTCATTAAAAAGTTAATGTAACATCAGCATCTTTAGCGAACTCTAAAAATGTGACCGCACCACCTACTTCGATACTGTCAACGAAAGCTTCTTTTTCCATGCCCAAAACGTCCATGGTCATTTGACACCCAATAAACTTGACGTCCATTTCCTGTGCCATAGTAACTAATTCCGGAATTGAAGGAACATTAGCCTTTTTAAAGCCTTCGGCAAAATGCTCCTTACCTTCAGGCAGTGGAAGTTGTCCATTCGCTTCTTTATGAATTAAGTTCAAGCCTTCGAAAGTGAAGAAAATGGCCACTTCTTGATCTGTTGCTGCCGCTGCCGTTGCGATGTTAAACACTTTATATGCGTCAAATAAACCACCATTACTTGCGATTATAGCTACTTTGTTAGTCATGATATATTCCTCCATTTAATAGTCTCTTTTATTCATTAACGGATTTTTGTGAAGGACCGTTCCATTGACTCATGCCGGGTACAACATTGAATACCTGTTCAAATCCAGCCGCTGTCAGTTTTTGTGCAGCAAGATCGCTTCGGCCGCCAGTACGGCAAATCACGAAAATCTCTGACTTCTTATCAAGTTCACCCATTCGTTGTTCCAATTCACCCAAAGGAAGGGATTTAGCTGTTGGAATATGATTAAAAGCGTACTCTGCAGATTCTCGTACATCCAGGATGATCGTATTTCGATTTACTTCCATTACTTGAAGAAGTTCTTCATTTGAAATGATTTTTTCATGCTTCTTCACTTCTGTTTCTTCTCCGCTTGCTTTCCGAAGATAATGTTTTAGTGTGGTTCCTTCTTCAACCGTACCCAAGTATTGATGACCTGAACTTTCCGCCCATGCTTTCATATCGGCAGTTGACCCTTTATCAGTCGCTTGAACTTCCAATACTTCCCCCGCTTCAAGGCCATTCATGGCCTTTTTCGTTTTTACGATTGGCATTGGACAAGCTAAACCTTTAGCATCCAAAACGGAATTTGTGTTAATCATTTTATTTCCTCCTTGAATTTTCATAGGTGTGGGGGTATATTCAGATGTAAAATTAATCTATGGGACCTTCCCATTCATTCATATCACCCATCATGTTCAACACTTTATATCCATGATTCTCAAGTAACTGTGCGGCCCTTGAACTTCTGCCCCCTGACCTGCAGACGATGATATATTCTTTTGATTTATCCAGATCCTGCAATCTAAATTCCACTAGACTCAACGGGATATTCAAAGCATTTGGTATTTTCCCTGCCTTTACTTCATCCACCTCCCGCACATCAATAATATGGACTGGTGAATCTCCCTTCAATAATGCTTTCACTTCATTCGGTAAAATTTCTTTCATCGTTTTGATATCCTCCTTTTATTAGCGCCAAGAACTCATGCCGCCTTTTACGTTGGTTACTTCTTTAAAACCGCGTTTTTTCAACGCTTTACTCGCTTTACTGCTCCTCAACCCGCTTTGGCAAATTACAACCACTTCTTTATCTTTTGAAAGTTCTTGTGACCTTTTGCCAAGTTCGTTTAGAGGTATATTTATAAAGTCCTTAATATGGTTGCCCCTATATTCATTAGGAGTACGGACATCAATGAATTGCTTATTTCCTTTGTTATTTAGCTCAGCTTTTAACTCAGCCGCATTTATATTTTTTATCCCCTTTACCGGGACGAATCGCTGATATAAAAACCAAACGATGACACCTAGTATGATGATATTGAATATAGTTCCCATTTAGCCTCATCCCTCCAGAACCCACATTTATATAAATAAGTTTACATTTCCATCCTCTGCTTCAGCTAAATATGCCGCAACACCTGCATACTCAATTCCATCCAATAATTCCACTTGCTGCAAGCCCAATAAATCCATTGTCATCGTACAGGCTATTAGTTTGATTTCCTGTTCTTGGGCCAGCTCAATTAAATTTGGCAGTGACATGGCGTTATGTTTTTTCATCACGTGTTTGATCATTTTAGGGCCCATCCCGGCAAAGTTCATGTTTGATAGACCCATTTTATCAGAACCACGCGGCATCATTTTTGCAAACATTTTTTCAAGGAATCCTTTTTTTAAAGAAATCGGATCATCC
The DNA here is from genome assembly GCF_002243645.1 of Peribacillus simplex NBRC 15720 = DSM 1321. Taxonomy (NCBI): domain Bacteria; kingdom Bacillati; phylum Bacillota; class Bacilli; order Caryophanales; family Bacillaceae; genus Peribacillus; species Peribacillus simplex. The sequence continues at coordinate 441,044 of NZ_CP017704.1, forward strand.
TTCCTTAATGCATTCAATCCCCAGAATGTATGGAAGATAGTCACTTCATGATCGTAAGCCGCCGCCCCATTTGCTATAATATAAGCAGCCATTGCCTTATCATAATCACCACTAAATAAAATGATCGTCGTTCTTTTCTTTTCAGTCATTATGTTTTCCCCCTGATCGATATTCCATTTTTATACCCTAGTGGGTATAAATTGTGATAAAAAAATATAGTTCGTTAACCCTATTCACTAAAAAATGAACGGAATAGGGTTTTCTTTATTTAATTGGTCCATGATTGATTGAAGTCAAACCTTCATTCACTTCGAATATTTTTCCATTGACCTTCTCTATTCCAAACCCTTTTAACCTCGCTGTATGCATAGTCAAGTACTTACATGCGGATTCCTTCGTTTCAAACAGATAAATTCCACCAGCTTCCTTTGCCTCACTGTCTTCGGTCCAAATCTTCCAGATCAAGCCTTCTTCATCATTAATGCTTTTTGCTAAATCAGTAAATTCTTTTACCATTTCGTTGCCGAATGGTCCCTCCATTTTAAAATCCACTTGTAAAATATAAGACATGCATAACACTCCTTTTTCTACAGGTCAGATCAAATTCTTTTACCTGCTTTTAATCAGCAACTCAACCGCTTCCTTGACAAGATGATCAGTGCCCTCGCCTTTCTCGACGTTTTCCCGAACGCATTTCTCAAGATTGTCACTTACAATAACACCCATGGTCCTATCGATGGCATTACGTGCAGCAGACAATTGAGTGACGATTTCCCTGCAATCTTTTCCCTGCTCCATCATTCCAAGAACACCCTTGATTTGTCCTTCAATCCGCTTCAAGCGATTAATGACATTTTTATCATACTCCATACTCCACCCACCCATCTATTTACAAATACAATCACTAATCATTAAGAAGCTCAGCCCCAAGTTCACTTCCAATTTATTAGAAGCAATCGTGAGTTTGTGCATTTTACTCGTGAATTTGAGTGCTTTACTCGGAGTTTGCGTAGTTTACTCGTGAATTTATGCGTTCTTAACTTGTGAGTTCATATTATACCTATAGGGGTATATTGTCAAGCCGTTTAATTCAATTCTTCAATTATTTCAGCACCATAAGAATTGTAGATTATGCAGCGCCAGGTACCAATGGAATCCTTTTTAAATACATATGTCGCTGTTCTTTCCATAGAGAATTCTTGCGTTTGATATTTACTTATATGTTGAACAAAACCAACTTCTTTAGCTAATAGTTGTAGATAAGATAGAGAGAAAAAGGCGTGAAGTTTTTGAAAATAGAGATTCATTTCATCTAAAAAAACTCATAAAAAACGCCATCCTTTCTGTATATTTCTACAAAAAGAATAGCGTTTTTTCGTTATAATATTAATTTTTTGCTAAGATTTGATTAAAAGAACCTGAAACAATTTTCCCTTTGTGCATAACTGCAAGGCGACTTGAACGTCTTGCGACTGCTTCCGCTGAACAACTAGCTTCCACAAAAACAGCATCCGCTTTATCACCAATAGTCGGCCAAACTCGCTCCCCTTCTGAATTAAGAGGCATTTTCCCGCCAGTAATAAAACCAAGGGCTCGTCCTAAAGACCACTCATCAATCCAAGCGAAACGTTCAGCCATCAGATAGCTTTGTAAAGCACGTCCCCTGTGCCAAATGGGTCCCAATGATCCGTTATGCTGTCATTTACAAGCGAGACATTTATACCCTTTTCATGAAGCAACGGGATTGGAATTGTGGGAATATCGATAGGTACAGTAGAAGCAATTGAAATACCCGCTTGAGCTAAAGTTTCCGCCGCATCGGCTGCAACTTCAACTGGAACATCCCCGAGTCCAAACGCGTGTCCAATTGTAACTCTTCCCTGCCAGCCTGCTTCTTCTGTAAGTTTTGCCAATCGTTTCATCGTATAAATTCCGAGGTGACCAGGTTCATGTAAATGCAAATCTATATCTGCATCCGCTTCAACTGCAAGCTCTATGAGTGCATGTAATGAAGCTTCAATATTTTCATCTACTATGGCCGGATCCAATCCCCCTGAAGCAGTAGCTCCCATTTGCAAGGCTTCCCTTACAAGTGGAACGGAATTACTTCGCAAGAGTCCGTGCTGAGGAAAAGCAACTAACTCATAAGAAAGCTGTCCATCGTATGATTTTAAAGCCTGTAAAACTGCTTCCATGTTTTTCAACCCAATTATAGGGTCAACATTACACTGAGCCCTTATGTGGGTTACTCCATTCTGTAGAAGCAGCTCCAAAATCTTCTTCGCCCTTTCTTCCGTGACAGGAAGAAGAGACGGAAGCATGTCTTCTTCTTCTTTCATTCGGCCAAATACATCCACAAATGGGGTACATGCTTTCCATTTACCTCCATAGTATGTTTTGTCCAGATGAATATGCATATCCTGAAAGCCAGGCAGCATAAGCAGTCCGCCCGTATCCTGAACTGGCAACCCAACGGGTAAATTCTCATACGCTGGGATTATTTTAGTGAATTTTCCTTCTTCAACAAGGATATGACAGTTTTCTGTAATTGTTTTTGTAACCATTCCATCCTTACGAAAGAAACCGCTTTCAAGTAATACATTTGCTAACCAATATGATTGTGTCATTAAAGTATCATCCCTTCATTTCATTCATATTTAATTCCGGTGGAAGTTTTTTGAAGAAATTTGTATTTAGTCCAAGGTAAATAACTCCAACTGTCAACCAAATCAAACCTGCAGTCTTTGCATACATATCCAATTTGTATAAAAAGAATAGCGTGATTATTGCTCCAATAGAGGGGAATAACAAATATCGTACAATATTTATGCCTTTACGTTTTTTCTGCTTAATAAAATAATAGAATATAACAGATATATTTACGAAGGTACAGCCAAACAGTGCGCCGAAGTTTACTAAAGAAATGACTGTTTTTACATCAAGAAACAAAGCAGTTAAACTAAGAGACCCGATAAATAAAATACTATTTGTTGGAGTAGCTTTTTTAGGGTGAATGTAGCCAAAAAACTTTGGTATAATTCTGTCGCCACCCATTTTACACAGCATACGGGAACAAGAGGTTTGTGCAGCTAAAGGACCCGCTATTGCTCCAATCATGGTAAAAAAAGGATAGATAACAGCGAGTATACCTAAACCAATCTTTTTAAATAATTCAAGTGCTCCCGTATTTACATCTGTGAATTCACTCCAGCCTGCAGGCCAGGCTAATAGCATTAAGTAAGATACGGTTGTAAATAAAAGCCCCGCACCCGCACAAATTATTAATACCGCTCTTGGAACATTAACTCTCGGATTTATAGCTTCTTCCGCTACCATTGTTACAGCATCAAATCCAAAATATGATAGTACCAGTATAGATGCACCAGTAAAAATGACTCCCCATCCTACTTCTGGTTTAGCAAACTCACTAGTGTTTACAAATACATCCCACGAGAAAAAGGATCCCATTCCTCCACCTTGGGCAATAAATTTAATTAAAAAAATCGTTACAATAGCTATAATGGAGAGCTGAACCAAAACAATTATATTGTTTACTTTGGCAGTAACGTTAATGCCAACATAGCTAATAGTTGTCACAAGGACAGTTAATCCGAGGATCCATATCCAATTAGGTATTTCAGGGAAAATCGCATTCATATAGTTAGCAGCAATAACGTAAGACAGCATAGGTACAAGAAGATAATCCATCATAACTGTCCAACCCGTTAAAAAACCAATATATGGATTTATTGCCTGTTGGGCATACGTGTATGCAGAACCTGAAACCGGGAAAGCGGCAACCATGCTGCCATAACTAAATGCTGTAAACAGTATAGCTATTGCGGTTAACGCGTGAGTTAAAGAAAACATTCCGTGAGTTATATTAGATACAATTCCATACATATCAAAAATTGTCGTAGGTATTAAATAAGCAAGGCCGTAAAATACAAGGGAAGGAAGGGTTAGAACTCTCTTAAAATTCGGCTCTTCTTGAATTAAACCAGAAGTAACGGTGGTTTTAGCTCTCAATATAATTCCCCCTATTATTGGTATCAGGTGTATGTGCTTTGGACGTTCTTATACTCCTCTACCATTTTGATATAATGGCTTTTCACATCTTCAATATGTTCTTTCATTAATTTAGAACTTCTATCTGATTCTCCTTTTTTCACCGCCTTCAAGATCTGTTGATGGTAATAAAGTGCATTTTTTGTATCATCATAAGTTGCCATTTCAATCCTTACCTTTTTGAAAAATTCTGAAATATTATTGTACATATCAATAATCACTTGATTGTTTGTAGATCGTGCAAGCGTTCTATGAAATACAAGATCAGGAACAATAATAGAAGATTCCATTTTAATACTCACTTCTAAGTCGACAAGCGATTGTTCAAGAATATTGATTTCATTCGGTTTTATCCGTTTTGCAGCCAAATAAGCGATTTCAGCTTCAATCACTTTGCGAAGTTCTAATAAGTCTAGAGAATTTTCTATATTGACAGATATATCGAACGTGCTTGAAAATTCTTTGTCATTGAGCTGTAAACTTTTCTTTACATACACCCCCTTTCCTACTTTTTTTTCTATAATTTCTTTTTCAGAAAGTGATTGCAATGCCTCTCTTACAGAAGATCTGCTGACTTCTAATAGTTTTGCCAATTCTCTTTCAGACGGAAGCTGGTCACCACATGTAAGATTATTTTTAAGGATAAAATCACATAAAAATTTTTGAACAGTTTCACTTACAATCGCCATCTTTAAGTTCAACTCCATAGCTTAAGATATCAGACCGGTCAGACCAGTTTATACAAAAAAACACCCTAGTTATTTGATTATAGATTTCTCTTCCCCCTTTCCTATTATTTGAATTTTCTATATTCAATATGCAAATCCCATTCCAAATTACAAAATACTGTTATAACGCTAACTATTAGTAAAATTAGCAAAATCATTATGCGTATTAGAATAAAAAATTTAATATTGCATAATTTAATAGTTGTTTTTTAAAATTTCGAGATGCAAAAAAACCTAAATTCTAATGATAATTTTGGATATTTAAAAATAGAGATTGTGAAGGAATGTACTTTTAGTAACGTGGCAGGTTAATTGAAGAACATCAATTAGAAAATATGTATCCTGAACGAAATATAATTACAAAGAGTGTTTATGTCAAAACTACTGTTCAATATATAGTTTCTATTACTGTATAGATTATTTCTATAATTCATCTCCTAAAACAAAAACTATAATAAAGAAAAGTATCTAAAACACATAAAAAATAAGTAGACTTTCATTGAAAGTTTAATTTTAAAATAACTTTAAAAGTGGTGACGAAATGCAGAAAGTAGTAGGAATTATTGGTGGAATGGGCCCGTTAGCAACAGTTGATTTAATGAAAAAAATTATTTCTTATACGCCTGCAATGAAGGATCAAGATCATATCCATATCATTGCCGACAACTATTCTCAAATACCTGATCGAACTACAGCTATTTTGGGAAAAGGAACAGATCCTACTCCATATATTATACAATCAGCACAGCGACTAGAGAACGCTGGTGCTGATTTTCTAGTAATTGCATGTAATACTGCTCACTTTTTCTTTGAATTAGTACAAAAATCCGTTAGTATTCCTATCTTGCATATGCCTTTAGAAACGTCTCGCTTTTTACAAGAAAATAGTTTTAGAAAAGTAGGTTTGTTAGCTACAGACGGGACGATTAATACAAAACTGTATCAACATAGTTGTCAAAACTACGATATTGAGGTCATTGAGCCTGATAAAGACATGCAGAAAGAGGTGATGGATGGAATATATGCTATTAAAGGTAGTAATTTAGAGAAAGGGCATTTTTGCCTTTCAAAAGTTGCTAATAAATTGATAAAACAAGGAGCAGTAGCAATTATAGCAGGTTGTACAGAAATTCCTCTTGTACTTAGATCGTCCCAAGATATTTGTATCATTGATCCAACAGAAATTTTAGCAAAAACGGTAATTAAAACAGCTAATGAAACAAATAAGAAAATTCAATTGGTGTAATTTTGAAGTTTGAAGAAGACGTGGGGGTTTACATCCTTTTACCTTTTAAATGTATAATGTATAGGGAAGTGTTATAGTAGATAAAAATTAGGAGCAGTTAAACATGAATATTGAAAATATTGAAGCCTTCATCTATGTTTGTCAAGTCGGTAGTTTCAATAAAGCAGCAGAAGCTCTTTATTTAACTCAACCTTCTGTAACAGCACGGATTCAATCCCTAGAACGTGAAATTAATATAAAGCTTTTTCATCGAAACGGAAATAAAATTTCTTTAACTGAAAAAGGAGAGTATTTTTTTCCACATGCACAAAAAATTCTTCAATCATATCAGGAAGCAAAGTACGGCCTACAACAGGTAAACATCCCATATGAGCTCGTAATTGGGAGTGCTTTGTCAATCTCCAATAACATTCTTCCTGATATTTTGCCATCTTTTATCTCGGAGTTTAAGGACGTCAGAATAAAAATTATAACAGGCCATTCTAAAGACATTTTGCACAAGGTTATTAATAAAGATGTAGACTTTGGCATTGTACGTACAGAAACTCACCCTCAAATAGATTCAATTCGTCTTTATAATGATCCTATCAGTCTTTTTGTTCCTCGAAATCATGTTTTTTTAAAAGAAGAGAGTGTAACAGTAGAAGATGTAAGTAAACAACCACTAATCCTTTTTGATTATGGATCTATGGATTGGCTTACAATTCATCGTCTATTCTTAAGTAAGGGTTTGAATCCAAATATATACTTAGAAGTTGATAATATGGAAACAGCTAAAAATCTTGTACTGCAAGGCGTAGGTATCTGCTTTCTACCTGAGCATTGTGTTAAAAAAGAATTTGAGAATGAAGAGTTATTTCGGGTAGAAATAACACCTCCTGTGAAAACAAATATTAGTATTGATTTTATTTATTTAAAAGGTAAACCTAAATCTGTTTTTATGGATTTCTTAAAAGATAAAATGTTTGAACAACACTAAACCGATTGAGACATCAATCGGTTTAGTGTTGATTTAATGTATATATTCATTAATCCACTTCAATTGCCTAATGATAAGAATGTTCCGGATCATAGGTAGGACATAACAATCAACTCGTGAAGCCAAAAATAAAAACGTGCCCATTTGTGGACACGTTTTTCATATGAAGGGGAAATTAATTGGTCCTTCCTGTATCTTAATTCGCATACAAGCGATATTGGTCGCTTAATGTATCCCCATTACCGTAAATATAGGCTTTAGAGCCGGAAGTATAGGAAGAATTTTCGTACTTCCATTTAATTCTGAGTCCCATGTTTCCGCCTGCTCCATATGTTTCATTGCCATTCTTCTTAATATATTGCGAGAAGCTTTCCCACGTCCTGGGGCCAACCACACCATCCACTTTCAAGTTGTTGTCTTTTTGATATTTCTTTACACCCGCTTCGGTTTTTGGTCCAAAAATTCCATCAACGTCAACCACTGCTGAATCCGTATAAAAACCCATGACATTCAGGATATACTGCATATTTCTGACCTCCACCCCATGTGTGTCCTTCCGCAAAATTGAGTTTTTATCCCAGCTTTCGGGGTGGTGAAAACCTCCAGCAGATGCTGAAGCGGTGGAAAAGGATATCCCAAGGGCCATTGCTAATACTACCAAACTAGTAAGTAATTTCTTCATAGCTCCATCTCCCTTTTTTTTGTACATCCGAACTACCTTACCATTTCCCCTCAGATATTATATTTCCCTTCCGACCAATGTCCTGTATTGAACTTGCTAAAAAAACAGTGATGAACCATAGCTCATCGCCGATATCCCGATCAAACCTTTTATTCTAAATGGAGGTTTTTCTACTTGGGCCAATGATTAAGGCATCATGGTCATGCATTATGTAAGTAAACGATTCCTCATCCTCCCATTTTCCCTTTCACTGCGTAAGAAGCGAATCTCTCAATAAGATATATCTTTTGGTCATCACCTTCGTTTCCCTATCAAATTTTTCTTCTCGGCTAATTTGGGGAACATAGCATTCCGAATAAAAAGGCGTTCTTCAAAAAATCACGTTTTGAACCAAACACAATTACACCTCGCATATACTTTGCGCTTTTAACAATATGTTCTAAGTCATCCCTTGAAAATGGCTTCCCTTCATTTTCCTCGTTAAATAAATATTTCCGAAATTCCGGGCCGGCTTTTTCTAAAAAATAGCGCCCCCTGCCTAGTTCTGGATAATTCCGTAGTATGGCGTGATGCTTCTGATTTCGGTCAAATATTAATAAATAGATAAGAAAAAGGACAAGTGCTATTACAACAAGTGCAACAGTAATAAATATTATGATAATTAATCGACTTGCGATATCAATTTTACCCTTCCTAAATTTACTTATACCTGAATTTCTTTATACAGAGTTGCAAATGTTCGAATTGGTTTTAATATGAGCAAGTACATAATTTCTAGTTGGCAAAGCCAACATATAGGGAAAGAAATTGAAATGGTCGAGGAGGAAATAATTTGAAGGCATCTGATTTGTTTGTAAGATGTTTAGAGAATGAAGGTGTTAAGTATATTTTTGGGATACCTGGTGAGGAAAATACGGATCTTATTGATTCTCTAATAAGCTCTGATATTAAATTTATCTTGGTTCATCATGAACAAGCTGCAGCTTTTATGGCAGACATCTATGGCCGGCTAACTGGAAAGCCTGGCGTCTGTTTGGGCACATTGGGACCGGGTGCAACTAATTTATTGACAGGGATAGGAAGTGCTTATCTGGATTATTCCCCTGTTGTCGCGATTACAGGTCAGGCGGGCCTTGATCGAATTCATAAGGAGTCGCATCAATATGTGGACATTATTGGGGTTTTTAATGAAGTAACGAAATGGAATCAACAAATTAAGGTGCCGCATACGATTCCGGAAATTATCCGTAAAGCATTTAAAACTGCAGTCATAGAAAAGCCGGGAGCTGTTCATATAGAACTCCCGGAAGATGTGGCGATGATGGATACTGAAGGTGAACCTCTTCCGGTTACACCAATGCCTAGATCCCGCCCAGCCGAGGAAGAAATCAAAAAAGCCGTAGAATTAATAAATCGCGCTAAAAGGCCTATTATTCTAGCTGGTAATGGCATAGTCCGCGATGGAGCTGCTGAGTCCTTACGGAAATTTGCAGAAGAGAAGCAAATTCCCGTTGTGAATTCGTTCATGGCCAAAGGAGTTTTACCTTCTAACCATCCATTGACCCTTTTTACAGTAGGGATGCAAGCAAGGGATTATGTTCTATGCGGGTTTGATTTGGCCGACCTTATAATCACTGTCGGCTATGATTTCGTCGAGTATTTGCCAAAGTATTGGAACGATGAGGCAATGAATCCGATTGTTCATATTGATGCTCGACCGGCTGAGATTGATGCTTATTACCCCGTTCAAGCTGAATTGGTCGGGAACGTTACGGAGGCAATTGAAGCCTTGACCACTGGTGTAGCAAAAAAAGAGCTTTGGCCAGAAGTAAAAAAGTTAAGGTCTCAAATCATTGAAAAATTTCATTCTTCTGATGATGTATCTGGAAGCCCTATCATCCCTCAGCGAATTATCGCCGATTTGAAAAGGGCGGAAAAGGGTAATGCCATTGTCATATCGGATGTGGGTGCCCATAAATTATGGATTGCCCGGATGTATCAGCCGGAAATGCCTAATCACACTATCATTTCTAATGGTTTTGCATCGATGGGAATTGCCATTCCCGGCGCAATTGCAGCCAAAATGGCAAAACCTGATAAACCTGTCATTGCGGTTACAGGAGATGGTGGATTTCTGATGAATGGGGTTGAATTGGCAACTGCAAAACGTCTAGGTCTTGCCTTCGTGATAGTCATTTTCCATGATTCAAAATACGGCCTAATTGAGTGGAAGCAATTGAATAAATTTGATCGTACGAATGCGATTGAATTTACAGACCCAGACTTTTTAGGGTTCGCAAAAAGCTTTGGGGTTAAAGGAGTGAAAGTAACCCACTCCGATGAATTGCTTCATGCATTAGAAGAAGCGATTTCAAGTCAGGAAATTGTCTTGATTGATGTGGATGTCGATTATTCGGAAAATGTAAAGCTCTCGAAAACACTAGGTGATTATATTTGTAAATTATAAAGGCAGATATTATTGGAGGGATTTCAGATGAAGAAAAAGTGGCAATTGTGGATTGGTGGTAAATGGCGTGAGGCTAAATCATATGAGCCATTATTTAATCCCCATTCAAACGAAGAAATTGCACAAATCGGACAGGCTGAACCAGCTGATGCCATTGAAGCGATTGTTGAAGCAAATTCAGCTTTTCAGAAATACCGATCCTACCCTGCTCACGCACGAGCAGAAATTTTATTTAAAGCTGCATCAATCATGGAAGAACGCAGTGAAGAACTTGCGAAAATCATTTCTCTAGAGGCGGCGAAAACGATTCGAAATGCTCGTGAAGAAATGAATCGTACGGTTCAGACCTATCGTTTTGCTGCAGAAGCATCCAAGAACAATTATGGAGAACAGATCCCGATGGATGCGGCAGTGGGTGGGGTAAACCGTTTTGGCTTCACGGTTCGCACCCCGATTGGCGTCGTTACCGCGATTACCCCATTTAACTTTCCATTTAATCTGGTCGCCCATAAAGTTGGTCCAGCTATTGCGGCTGGAAATTCGATTGTGTTAAAACCTGCCGAACAAACCCCGTTGAGTTCACTGGTTCTTGCCGATATTTTTAAAGAAGCAGGGTTGCCAGATGGAGTATTGAACATCATACCGGGCAAAGGGGATGTTTTAAGTGAAGCCTTGACGACCCATCCACATGTAAAAAAAGTGACTTTCACAGGCAGTGTAGAGGTCGGACACCTTATCCAGCAGCAGGCAGGCTTCCGTAAGCTTACCCTTGAACTCGGATCCAATTCGCCTTTCATCATTGATGAAGGAGTCGACATCGATAAAATTATTCAAAGAAGTGTGATGGGTTCATTTACGAATAATGGGCAGGTGTGTATCTCTATTCAACGAATTTATGTCCACAAATCACTATACCAACAATTTTTAGATCGATTCGTAAGTACAACAAAACAGCTTGTCATCGGTTCCCCACTCGAGGAAAATACAAATATTACAGCGGTTATTTCAAAAAAATCATTGGAACGGTTACAAAGTTGGATTGACGAGGCAGTACAGGAAGGAGCAAAAATTGAGTGCGGCGGTACAGTGGAAGGTAATGTACTATTGCCTACCGTCTTAACCAATGTAAATCGTGACTCAAAGGTATTTCGTTTCGAAGTATTTGGTCCAATTGTTTGCATTTTCCCATTCGATACGCTGGATGATGCCATCAATGATGCAAATGATTCGCGTTACGGATTGAACTCAGGAGTGATGACACCGAGTATAGAACGAGCTTTTTATGCGGCGGAACGCTTGGAAACAGGTGGAGTCGTAATCAATGATATCCCAACTTATCGGATTGATAATATGCCCTATGGTGGCTGGAAGGACAGTGGTGTTGGCCGAGAAGGCGTCAAATATGCGATGGATGAAATGATGGAGCAGAAGTTTATCAGCTTTAAAATAAGCGACAATTGAACATAGGGAAAATTATAAACCCGTATTATATGAGACGGCGATATCTTAAAGATTTCGTCTTCTTGTTTTGTCGTAAATTAATGTTTTTATTGTAGCCTTTGTTCTTATTATTAATGGGCACAATCATTTCTTCATTTCATCATCACTTCTATACATAGGCGATTTTTTCATAACTAAAACTGTTTTTTTGTTTTCATGTAATCTAGTTGAAAAAAAATAAAAAGCCACCATATACGGTAGCTTTCACCAATCACTTCAATTCTTCAATTATTTCAGCACCATAAGAGTTGTCGATTATGCAGCGCCATGTACCCGTGGAATCCTTTTTAAATACATATGTCGCGGTTCTTTCCATAGAGAATTCGGAATCGTCCTTTTGATTGGCACTTAGCTGGGCTTTTGCCACAACCAATGCCGTATCACCCGTTTCGATTATTGCCATCTTTTCTTGTTTGACGATTAAACTATGATTAAAGTATTCAGCGATAGCAATGAATGCCCGCCGAATTTCCTCTTTTCCTTTTGCGAATGTTCCAGGTTTGACAACTAAAGTCGCATCCTCTGAATAGAACTCCATTAAATGATCGAAATCCTCATTATTTATTGCCCTGTCCGCATTTTTTATGACTTGTTCCAGCTCATGATTCTGCATATTCACCCTCCTTTTCAGCTACTCTTAATTAGAGCGCTCTTTTACTAATTGATGTTCGACTGCCATGATGGAGTTTCCTGCTCATTAAGAGAAAAGAGTATGCTTAAAATCATTTATATAAAAGTTGAATTCCCACCATTGTTCTTCATCTAAAATACCCAAAAGAATCAATATGTCAGTTGTTGTTTCCATTGTTCTAATGAGGCAAGCAAGTTAGGCATTCCTTCCTGACCGAAATATTCCAGAGAAACAAAGCCTGTATAATTTCGCTTTCTCAATTCTTCGAGTAAGCGAATATTGTCAACATCCCCACTAAAAATGGGTGCTGGTTTGTTTTTATAACGTTCTTTATGATTGTAGTGATAATTTTTTAAATGTACATGGCTGACATGGGGGAAAATGGATTCCAATACCTCTTTCGGATTCAATTGATCAACGTATAAGTTAGCACCATCGAAAATCAGTTTTATCCGTGGATGGTCGATATCTTCTAAAAGCTTATGAATGGCTTCGAGGTTATCAGCAAAGGAGTCATAGTGAATTTCTATTGCTACATCCACTCCATAGAGATCTGCCATTTGTCCTAATTTATTTAACTCGGTTGCCGTTTCCGACCATTGTTCTGGTGAGGCATTCCTTGATGCAATATGTCCTGCGAACGTCCGTATTAATGGGCAGTTTAATTGATGAGCCATATCTAACAATCTTCTTGCTTGATTGATTTCGTTTTGATGTTCTTTTTGGTTCCAGAGTTTCGAAAAAGTCGTATATCCACTAATGGAAGGTATTTGTAAATCATTGGTTTCAAGTAATTTGGCTAATTTGTCCAGTGGTCCGTGCTTCTCCTGAAATCGTTCTATATGTTTATTCCATAATTCAAGTCCTTTAACATCCGCTTGCAACGGAAGCAGCCAATTTATTATTTCCTCTATGTCCCATTCTTTAAATCCTGTTGTGCATAAACTCAGTTTCAATGTAATTCCGCCTTTCTCCTTTTTATTTTTATCATTCAGTGATTTCAATACGTTGGACTTTCCCGAGAAGAAAGATATAAGCAAAAGCGCCAATTAGAGCCACTACGGATATGAAGGTTAGCGCTGCTGCATAAGAATGTGTCGCACTAATGATTAAACCGACGATTAACGGAGATAATGCCCCACCAATGTTAGCTACAAAATATAGTGAAGAACCCGTTAGGCCTACCATTCCTTTCGGGGCAATATCAGCTAAAAGAGCACCGGTAACCGTTGATGCCATCCCCTGTCCGAAGAATGCTATTGCCATAAAGGTGATGACTATGTTTGGTGAATCCGTATAATTCCCCCCGAGAATCAAACAAGAAAGTAACAATCCGACAATAATGGGCAGTTTACGTGCCATTCCGGTTGATAACCCGCGTATTATCATCCAATCGGAACATCGGCCGCCAATCAGAGTTCCTAGTATAGCTACTATGTATGGGATACTTGCATAAATTCCGGTTTTTAACATCGTCATTCCCTTTTCATCAATCAAATAGGATGGAAACCAAGTCATAAAGAAAAACAAAGTAGTTTGAATGGAAAATTGCCCGATGAACATTCCCCAAATTTGACGGTGTTTAAGCAGTTGGCCAATCCGTTTCCAGGAGAAAGGATGCTTCTCTTCGGTACCGATCATCCCTCCGCCTTCTTTGATATAGTTTAGCTCCTGCTGAGAAATACGCTTATGTTCCCTTGGGTTCCGATAGAATCCATACCAAACCAATCCAATAAGAATCCCTATAATTCCGGCGATATAAAACAGGTAATTCCAGCCAAAGGTTATGATGATCCAAGTAAAAACTGGAGTCAGGAAGGCTAACCCAATATATTGGGTACCCGTATAAATCCCTACCGCAGTAGCCCGTTCTTTTTTAGGAAACCACTCGGATACACACCAGGCATTAGTAGGTATGGAGGGAGATTCAAAGGCACCCAGTCCTATGCGATATGTAATCAGTGACGATATACTTTTCGCGGTACCTACCATGAATGTAAATACAGACCAAAAAATGAGGGAAACCGTGTATACCTTTCTAGGACCAAATCTATCAAGAAAGTAGCCGCTAAATAGCATGGAGAAGGTATAGCTCCAGCCAAATACGGAAAATATGATTCCCATTAAAGCCGGATCTATTTGTAAATCGGCTTGAATATTCGGAGCCGCAAGCGAAATGATGGCACGGTCGATGTAATTTATACAAGTGACTAAAGCAATTAGAAATAGGATAAACCATCGAACAGTTTTCTTTTTTCCTTTTTTTAATCTGTCCGTTACCATTTCCGGTGTGCGATCTTCTATTATTGCCTTTAATTCTGAGCTCAATATTTTTCCCCCTAACCTAATGCCCAACTTTAGTACATCGTTCTACTAATTTAATTGAAATTTCATAAATGCTTGTATGTTTCCTGCAATTACTTATCAATCTGAGTTAATATTTTCAAGAGCAGCCCCAAGGAACATTGAAAGCAGATACCCTTGTTGCAAAGTTAAGCAACTTAAGGGATTGTTTTTTGAATTGTGAATCATTTCTTTAGATAGTTACAGTCTTCTCTGATTCTACCTCTTCATTATCATCCTTGACTACCCTGTCAAAAGATCCATGTTTTCTTGGACAAGAAGATAACCGATCGCTGCGATGATACTTGGAAGGGCAAATGTAGCAAAAGCCACCTTTGGATTCATGCCTGTTGTCAGAAGAAAGGCAATAAAAGTAGGAGCTATAATTGAGCCAATCCTGCCTATAGCTTGCGAATAGCCCATACCCGTCGTACGGATTTCACGGGGGTAATATTCTGTGATGTACGGATTGGCTAAGTTCATGGCACCCACAGTACAGGCACCCCCCACAAATATCAGTATATATACTCCGAAGGTATTCGTCGTAGCGCTCAATGCGACAAAGGTAACGGCCCCTATTAAGAATAGTGTAACAAGAATTTTACGATGTCCCATTTTTCCAGCATAATAACCGCCTACTAAGGAACCTCCAATTTGACCAAGGCATAAAACCAGATTAAATGAAAGGCTTGAGGTGATACTGAATCCGGAATCCTGCATCATTTTTGGAAGCCATGTATTTAATCCATAAGCCATCATCAATGTACAGAACACAGCCACCCATATGGAAATCGTACTGAATGTCCGTTTGTTCGTAAATAGTTTTTTTACTGGAGATCCTTTCCCCCTCTGTACAGCTTCACTAAGCCTGAAATCATCTGTTTCTTTAAAATCCCCTTCTGGTTTGACTTTATTGAGGATTTCAACAACCTTACTTATTTCCTTCTTTACTAAATAGTAGGAAAGGGATTCAGGAAACTGCTTCATGAATATTGGAAGTGTAAGTAATGGCAGAATTCCAATAAAGTACAATACACGCCAATCCGTATAAGGAATGATATACATTCCCACTAATGATGCCATGATTCCACCGATTGAATAGCCACAATACATCGCAGCTACAATGATGGCCCGATTTTGTTTTGGGGAATATTCAGTCATTAGCGATATAACATTCGGCATCAAAGCTCCCATGCCCATTGCCGCAATGAAACGCATGACGGTGAACCATGTGAGGTTAGGGGCAATCCCTGCCCCCAAGGTAAATACGCTGAACAAAATCATACAAATAACGAGAACATTTTTCCGACCATATTTATCTGCAATCGGTGCTAAAATCAGGGCACCCATCATCATGCCGAATAAGGAATAACTGCCGACTGCCCCTGCCTGAATGGAAGTTAAACCCCACTCTTCCATCATCCAAGGCAAACCCACACCATACATCGCAATATCATACCCGTCGAAAGCGATGGCATAAAAACACCAAAGAAAAACAAGTAAATGAAAGCGGTTAAATTTACTGGCAGCAATAATATCCGAAGCAACTACACTACGCATGTTCCGCCTCCCATCTTTTTAAAAATATCTGTTTAGAATGTATTTTCCGAGTTCCAAAATAGGAACTCGGAAAAATCGAAAAAATCAGATAACGAAGAGTGGGTTGTTTCATTAGCAAACTACTTTCATTTTCAGTACCCACTTAGGCACTTTCGTTGGATACATAGGTATATTTACTAACCTTTTTTCTGAGAATATTTGCCTGCGTATTCATAGGGATGATTAGTTTTTCACGACAGCTTTATTGAAAACAGGTTTATCTTGTAATCTAAGTTCAAAATCTAAATGAGCCGTATAATAATCATTGTTCAATCCTTTTTCTGCACCGGAATGTTTATCTAACTTCGTAATTAAGCTTCCACGAACACCTTGTGCAACATCATTTTCTAAATATTCATCGCCTTCAAAATATATTTGTGTTACTAATCTATCGCCATTTTCCGGTTGGAACAATAGATGTAAATGTGCTGGACGAAATGAATGATGATCAATCCACTTTAAGAACTGACCAGAAGGCCCATCTGTTGGAATTGAATAATTACCCGGTACAACTGTTTTAATTTCAAAATTACCATTCGCATCCGTATAAAAAACACCACGTAAATTATCATCTGGAATACCTTCAGCGAAGTATGAGTATTCACCATTTGTATCAGCCTGCCACATATCGATTTTGGTATTTGCCAACGGATTTCCATTAACATCTTTCACTGATCCTGAAAAGAAAAGTGCTTCACCTGGTTCATTTTCACGTTGTGGCAGCACTCCAGGATTTTGGACGACTGGCGTATTTTCAATGTAATATGGTCCTAGAATAGTAGGTTCAGTTCCTTTTACACTTTTATACATTTCTTGAAGTGCATGAGTTTCAAAGAAAACATCCATAAACAACGGAATTTCCCCTGCCCTGCCTAATTGATCCATCCAATCAACAAGAGCTTGATAGTCATTATGATCAATTTCGTATTCACTAACTAATTCCTTGAATTTAACTACCAATCCATTATAAACGTCGATTACTTTTTGATTCTTCATAATAATTCCTCCAATTTTTATAAGTTTTTATATCTGTTTATTTTCAATAATGGTACTAATTCCCAATCCACCTGCTATACATAATGTGATTAGCCCATATCTTTTTCCGGTTCTTTCTAGCTCATGTATCAATTTGGTTGCCAAAATTGCTCCAGTGGCACCAATTGGATGGCCCATGGCAATGGCACCGCCGTTAGGATTCACCTTATTCATATCAAGCTTCAATTCTTTAATTACTGCCAATGCTTGTGCAGAAAAGGCTTCGTTCAGTTCTATTAAATCAATATCATTCAGTTTCAGCCCTGACATTTGAAGCGCTTTCAAGGTAGAGTTGACAGGCCCCAGCCCCATAAAATTCGGTGATACGCCTGCAGCCGCTTGAGCAATCACTCTTGCTTTTGGCTTTTTACCACGCCTTTTTGCTGCTTCTTCCGACATAAGTATCAGAGCGGATGCACCATCATTTCTTCCACTACTATTTCCTGCGGTTACCGTTCCATTTTTCTTGAAAAACGGTTTTAAACTAGCCAACTTTTCCAGACTGGTTTCTCTTGGGTGCTCATCCACATTAAATTCGATTACACCCTTTTTCGTTTTTATTTGATAGGGAACGATTTCTTTCGTAAATATTTCAGTAGAAATTGCCCGTCTTGCATTTTCTTGGCTCCTTAAAGCAAATTCATCTTGTTCAGTTCTTGAAATGGAATATTTTTCAGCCAGATTTTCTGCTGTCATTCCCATTGTTAACATACCGTATTCTTCAATGGGCTGTGAACCTGGCTGGCTTTCCGTATTCGGGTCCAATAACTGTCCATTGCCTGATTTCAACCCAAAACGGATATTTCTCATATAGTATGGAGCCGTGCTCATTGATTCCGCTCCACCTGCAATGATTACATCTCCGAATCCGCATTGTATTTGTTGACTTGCAGAATTGATCGCCTGGATGCCGGATCCGCATTGTCGGTGAACGGTATAACCTGGTACTTCCACAGGAAAACCTGCCCGGAGCGATGCAACTCTTGCCAAATTTGACGCGTCTGAACTTTGTTTCGCTTGTCCCATAATCACTTCATCAATACTCTCTTTAGGAATATCCGCTCTCTTGATAACTTCATCAAGGACAGCAGCTGCCAGGAAATCGGCAGGAACATTTTCCAATGCTCCCCCTAATTTCCCGATAGCGGTGCGAACCGAGTCTATAATAACTACATTGCTCAATTTTCTACCCCCTGCTATTTTTATTTCTTTCTTCTAAACTATCCTTATATCTTTGGTGTGCTATTTTCAAGGCAACAATTACCGACTGCTGCGATGGAGCTAAAAAGTCCGTTTTAATATTCTCTATTAAGGAATCAATATCTTTACTAAAATCGAAACCAACTATCATTCGCTTAAAAAAATCCTGGGCCAAAGTTGTTAAAAACGTAAATTCTGCATTAATGATAATGTGACTTTCCTTGTGGATTTCAAGTACCATCCCAGCGTATTTATAATTTTCATACATGCTCGTATTTTGCGGTGCCTTCGCATAGGCCGTGATTAATAATGTTGGCTGTCCCATATAAAACTACATCCTCTCAAGATTACTTGCATAAACTAGTGTGGGTGTTCCATAATCCCCTTTCCAGTTTATATTAATTAAAGACCTCTTGAAAAATGTTTTACTTTTTCCATATCTATCTCCATGCCAAATCCTGGCCCATCCGGGATGATTATTTCATAATTCTCATATTTAATTTGGTTTAGCGTAATATTTTCTTTGAAAAGTAACGGTCCAAATAATTCAGTACCGAATTCGAATTTTGGAATGGTTGAATAAAGTTGTGCACAAATGGCGGTTCCTAATGATGATTCAATCATCGTTCCGCCATACAAACCAAAACCAACACCTTCAGCAATTGCAGCAACCTTTTTCGTTTGGGTCATTCCACCATGTTTACATATTTTCAAGGCGAAGGAATTACCTGCTCTATGTTTAGCTATTTGGAATGAATCTTGTAAAGTATTCAATGATTCATCGGCCATGATCGGGACCTTAAAACGTTCGGTCAATCTTGACATCCCTTCATTATCCCAAGCTGGCAGCGGCTGTTCGACCATGGAAACCCCACCTTCCTGTAAAGCTTCAATGCAATACGTAGCCGTTGTTTCATCCCATGCTTGATTAACATCAACCGTAATGCGTGCTTGAGCTCCTACGGCTTCAATAATTTTCAATACATGCTCCACATTCTTATATGGATTACCTTTGCCAATTTTCAATTTGAAGATATTATGACGTTTTTGGTGTAAGGATTCCTTCGCTTCTTCGATATCTTTATTCGTATCACCACTTGCCAAAGTCCATGCCACTGGCAATGATTTATGAATTTGTCCACCGAATAATTCATAAGCAGGGATGTTTCTCCTTCTAGCTACTAAATCCACCATGGCTGATTCAACGACAGCCTTCGCAAAATTATTTCCTCTAACATTTAGTGAAACTTCATGCATGATTTTGTCATAATGGACGGGGTTTTTACCAATGATAAGTGGGGCGATATATGTATCAATATTCACCTTTATCGCCTCAGGTGTCCCCTCACCATATGAAGCCCCGCCTATTGTCGCCACCTCTGCCCAACCTTCCGCACCCTCTTCATCCATGACACGGGCAAGAATGATCGTTTGTTCCACGATGGTATGCATGGCAAGCTGATGAGGACGAATTGTGGGTAAATCAATAATGTATACATCGACTGAACGTATTTTCATTTAATCCACCTTTTTAAAATTTAATAGATAAAATTTGCTTCTGTTTTTGCTCTTACTTCTTCGATCGTTACACCGGGCATTAATTCTATCAGTGTCAACTGTTTGTCAATAACTTCAAAGACAGCCAACTCGGTGATGATCAAGTCAACGCTCCTAGTGGAAGTAATGGGGTAGTTGCATTCATTTAAAACTTTACTTTTACCTTCCTTACTTGTATGTGTCATTGTTACGATCACTTTTTTGGCGCCAACCAACAGATCCATCGCTCCTCCAACACCCATGATATTCTTGCCAGGTACCGCCCAATTTGCAATTTCCCCGGTTTGACCTACCTGCAAAACACCTAAGATAGCAACATCAATGTGTCCTCCACGGATCATTGCAAACGATTCTGCACTATTAAAGAATGATGCACCAATCGATTCCCCTACTGGTAACTTACCTGCATTAACTAAATTGGGATCGATTTTATCTTCATCCACTTCTGCAACCCCTAATAATCCATTTTCCGTATGGAAAAAAACATTTTCATCATCAATGTATTTTGCAACCAAGGTCGGAATCCCGATTCCAAGGTTCACTATACAAGGACCCGTCAATTCTTTTGCCGCACGTCTTGCTATCATGTTTTGCATTAATTCTTTTTCACCCATAATCTTTCACACCTTCCTTCGTCAGGATTTTCTTTGCCTTAATAATTCCATCGACGAATAGATGCGGTGTTACAATTTCCTCTGGCGAGAGTTCTCCAGGTTCAACTATCTCATCCACTTCTGCAATTACGACATCTGCGGCCGTTGCCATAACCGAATTAAAGTTTCGAGCCGTTTTATAATACACAAGATTACCAAGCGTATCAGCCTTCCATGCCCTGATCAAAGCTACATTTGCTCTTATGGCAGGTTCAAAAATATATGTAGCCCCATTTATTTCCCTTTCTTCTTTTCCTTTTGCTAAATCGGTCCCTACACCCGTTTTCGTATAGTAACCGCCTATACCAGCACCGCCAGCACGAATGGATTCCGCTAATGTCCCCTGTGGTAATAGTTCTAATTCAATTTCACCACGTTGGTAAAACTCCCCAATTTCACGATTGCTTGTAAAATAAGAGCCGATCGCTTTTTTTATTTTCTTCTGGCTTAGGAGAACTCCCAGACCTTTCCCTTTCTCGCCTAAATTGTTACTGATCACTGTCAAGCCTGCTACATTCTTTTTGGCCAAACCATCAATTAATGTAAGAGGGGCACCGATCAAGCCAAATCCACCTACCATTAATGTATGACCGTTCTTCACACAAGATAAAGCTGCTTCTATATCTTGATGTACCTTCGTCATGTTTTCCCCACCAATCTCACGTTACTTATTTTCAATTAATGAATCACTTGCCTCAAACCATGCAGGTATTCCAGCAGTCAATAAGCAAATTAGTCCCACTTCCGCTAATTGTTCTTCCGAAGCTCCATTTAACCTTGCCGCCTCCATCCATTCCCCAACCTGTTTCCCTTTTAATTCTGTAATGAATATTCCTGTCATCAGGATATGTTTTAGCCTTTTTGAAACGACTGAATCACTTAATATATAATCTTTGAGGGAGTTTTGGTCTTCCGATTTAACCAGTTTCAAAACATTCGAGACAAATCCCGTCTCCTCATCACCTAATAATTCAATCATATAATGCAGGATTTCTTCTGCTGTTTCTTTATGGCCACTTACTTCGGGATATCGAATGCCTTTAAGTGTAAGGGCATATTCCAAAGACTTTATCCCTGTTTTCAAAGCCTTAGTTCCGTTATATAAGTATGAAACTATTAGGTATTCCACCAGTTCCGGTACTGTTGCTCCACCATCCATTGCCCCTTTTGTATGGTAAACCATACTCCGTTCATACAACCTCGCAGCATTCATGCCTACCAGTAATATATCTTTCTCCTTCTTCGTCAAGGCTCCCTCTTGCATGATGTTACTGCGCAAGTTGGTATAGTGATCAAGTGCATTAGGGCTATAATCGTGCATCTTTTGCACCCAGCCTGGTACCACATCATAAACTTCTTTGAAATACAATAATCCTTCGCTCATTCGTCTGCACCTCTTTAAATTAATTGAGAGTCAAGTATCGATAGTGCTCTTATTGGTGAGGCTGTTGCATTTTTTAGTTTCAAAGGAATCCCGAAAAAAAGAAAACGAGAATGCTTAGGCAATTTTTCCAGATTCACTAGATTTTCAACGATATATATATCATTGTTCAGTAACTTTTGATGAATTCCGCTTTCTGAATCTTGGTTCAAATCGGCATTTGGCAAATCCAACCCGACAATATGTATTTGCTTTTCAATTAACCATTGTGCCACACTATCATCTAATGCCTGCGCTTCAAAAAAGCCTTCTTCCCCCCATGATCTGCCCCATGTCCTAATCAGGACGATATCGTCTTTTTCAACATATACTCCCTGCCTGCGTTCGGCCTCTTCAAGTAAATCTTTCGTAACAGGTTCATGTGTCGCTTTTAACATGCTTACATCCAGTATGAGGGCATCCCCAAACATATTCTTCAGATTGATGGTTTCAACCGACTCCCCGTTTTCTGAGTAATGTGAAGCCACATCCACATGTGTCCCACTATGGTCAGAAAAAGAAATCAACTTGGAACGGTAGCCTTTAGGAAGTGAATCATATTTCCCCTTATGTTCAAGAGGTTCATCTTTAATCCCTATTGCAGGTAAATCATTATTCGTAACTAGACCATCGTAAAGTTCCAATGTTAAATCAATGATTTTCAACGATAAAACCCCCAAATTCATTAAGCGTTTACATTATCACGACAAAATGGCTACCCTAAACATTACTATCAATAATTGACAGCAGGTGTTTAAGGTAGCCAGTTGTTCACTAGTTGTTATTAAAAAAGGTTATTTTTTAATAGCTAATGAATAGGCAATAATTAAGTTTATTATATATTCATAATATTACACTATTTTCTGTTAATTACAATATTTTTTTAAAAATATCTTCAAAAAAATCAAATTCGTTTTAAGAAAGACTTTATCTCTTTGTTAATCTCCGCCCTATTTTCAAACACCATTGTATAGTGGTTACAAGTTGAAACGATTGTTTCAATATCAGGTGTATATTTCTTCGTATCATCATAGGCTTCTTCATAAAATAATGGAGGAAAATCCCCTATTTTCCCACTGGCATAGACCAATAAGGTTTTACAGGAAATTTGTCTACAAACTTCTTTAGGGACAAAAGAATAAAAACTATTGAAATCTGTAAGAATGCTATCTTCTGAAGATTTATTCTCCCAGTGACCCTCCACTTCATGAACCTCATACTCCACCACACTTTGCAGATGATCCGTCCATTTGATACCCAAACGGCTATAGATTTCTTTAATTTCTGCAATATAGCTTTCTTGAGATTCATATTCTTTACTTAATCGTCCTAATGATGGTTGTACGATGTCCCTTTGTTGTTGAGAGGAAGTGGCCGCACCATCCAATAATATCAGGGCCTGTACCGAGTTTAACTTGCTGGCTACAACGCTTGAAATGAAGGCTCCCATTGAATACCCGATTAAAATCGGATTTTTAATCTTTAACTCTTGCATTAACTCAATTACATCTTCTGCATGTTTGAAAAGAGAAGACTGCACATCTGCCCTTGAACTATTTCCCCTTCCTCTTAAGTCAATCGAAATGACTCTGTACTCTCCTTTTAACATTTCTGCATAATAATGCATTTGCTTATGATTACCCGTTAAACCATGTATGGCGATGATTGGCCCTTTTGTTCCAGGATAATCTGCAATTTGGATTCTTTGATTCCCCAATTCCTTTACATACATTTCCATAGTAACACTCCTTCATTTCCATGATTATTAACATAAACCAGCCTACATATTTATATAAAAAAAGCTATCTTAACTTCACCATCAAGGTAACTTGATCGAGAAATTAAGATAGCCAGTCAGTTCATTAATTTTCATTAAAAAAGGGCTTTTTTTAATGATTAATGAATAGGCAAGATATAAATACATGTAATGATTCCATTTTACATGAAGTTCTAATTTTTTCAATTATAATTTGATAATTTTGATTTCTTAGTAACTTAAATTCGGTACCTGGGAATTTTATTGAAGGAGGTCCTCTATGGTCTCACTCCATCGTTCAACAATTTCTTTAGGGTTTTTCAAGTCGATTTTAATTCCAGAGGTTATTTCAGCATACTTAGCAATATCCTCCCGTGCCTCTACTATTTTGGCGTGGAATCTTTCTCTTTGGTATTGGACATTTGGCAGCTCTTTTAATCTCTCTAATGAAAGTCGAATATATTGTGCTTTACCTTTCCAAAACAAAACCAGTGTAGCTTTATGGGTACGAATGACATTGGCTGTAGTCGAAGTATCCGGCCATAGGCCAATCCTTAATTCGTTCCTGCTTATCGCTACGATCTCACCCACGCTAATCATTGCAGTATGTGGCCATCCTTCTTCACTTACCGTCAACAGCATCATGGCTTCATGCTGCTTGTCGACAAGTTCTTTACCATTTAACAAGTCGAATACCTCTTCTGACATTTCCATCCCATTCATTTTTTCACCTTTTTCATTAATTCACTAGTAATCTGTTATATTTTGGTGCGATATTTCATTCCGTCCCACCGTTTCGCACCGTGAGCATCGATTTCAAATTGATCTAACGCCCTATAAGCCAGATGGTCAATGATATCGTTAACATTCTCAGGATGATTATAGAAGGCTGGCATCGGAGGGAATATAATAGTCCCCATTTTGGAAAGCTCCATCATATTCTCCAAATGAATCGTATTTAGAGGTGTTTCTCTTGTCATTAGTAATAATTTTTTTCTTTCTTTCAACATGACATCAGCAGATCGCGTTAATAAATTATCCGCTAGTCCCATGCGAATGGAAGCAAGTGTTTTCATACTGCAAGGTGCTACGATCATGCCATCAACCCGGAAAGATCCACTTGATATTCTTGCTGCTTGATCTTTGTAAGAATAGGAATGATCAGCTAATCCCTCCACGTCTTTAACAGAATATGAAGTTTCATGTTGAATGGTGGCATGTGCCCAAGGGGACATGATTAAATGGGTCTCCACTTCACTGCTTTTAAGCATCTGAAGAATCCTAATTCCGAAAATGGCTCCAGTCGCTCCTGTTATCCCAACAATGATTTTCATTATTTCCCCTCCTTATTCATTAGTCATTGAATCGAAACTTTAAAATATTGAGAACTTATACATTGGAGAATCCAGGCACAAATCGCCTTGGATCTACCTGTTTAAATTTAGACCTTTTAAATTCATCTTTTAAATGAAACGGTACTGTACAGTCAAAAATGGTCTTACAGGAAATCCCCTTTTCCTGAATGGTAGGGCTGTATGCGGGATCTTGTGAAGGATCTAACGGGTGACAGCGCACTCCAGGAATGAAAACCGTATCAACATCACCTTGATAACGAGTATTTAACGCCCATAAAACATCATTACTATCGAAGGGATCCACATCCTCATCCACTATGAATACATGCTTTAGTTCAGAAAAGGCAGAGAACGCCAATAGTGCAGCTTGTCTTTGGCGACCTTCATCACTTGGCTGACTTTTCTTGAATTGAAGAACAGCCATATATTTACCTCCTCCTGAAGTATGGGCATAAACATTCAATAATTTGCCTGGCATGGCCTTCTCCACCATTTGCAGAATGCTTGCTTCAGTTGGAATGCCAGCCATATTCACATGTTCTTCACTTGGTCCAATAACTGTTTGCATGATTGGATTGACACGGTGCGTTACAGCTTTCACTTTGATTAGAGGCAGGTCCGCAACAGCTGAACCTGTATAACCAGGGAATTCCGGCATTGCTTTTCCAGTATTGGTGTTTTGATCTTCCCGAACGCGCACTCCGGGAACCAACTCCCCTTCTATTACATATTCAGCATTTGCGATAGCTTTTTCATCAATGGTCAAGCATTGGACCAATTCTACCGCTTCTTTCCTAATCGCCCCTGCAACACTCAACTCATTAAAGCCAAGGGGAGTCGTAGGTGCTTCAAAACAAGCAGCGACTTCAATAGCAGGGTCAACACCGATACTAATGGAAATTGGTAACGGTTTTCCTGCTTTTTCAGCCTTTTCACGAAAAACTTCTAAATGGCGGCCAGGAACAAAATACATAGACATCTCATCTTTACTTTGTAAACATAAACGATGTATCGTTATATCAGATTCACCCGTTTCTGAATCGGAGGCATAGCACATGCCTATGGTGATATACGGGCCTGCATCTTCCTCTGTATTCGTAGGCGCAGGTATTAACTTTCTGATATCGAAATCCGGATCTTCTGCATAGTGAACCACTTCTTGAGCTTTAGCTTTATCATTTGAAATGATGATTGGATCAATTGGATTTTTTACAGCTTCATTTAAAAGGAACCCCAGTCGCTCCGGTTTTGTATCCAGCATGAGACCGACTCTTTCCCGGCTGGCTAAAAGTCCAATCACCACGCTTGAATCTTCATGACCTAATACATGATTGAAAACCATGGCAGGTCCAATTTTTGTTGGACGCATTACTGTTCCGCCAGCACCGACATGACGATAAACTCCAGATAATTCAGCATGAGGATTGACTGGTTCATCCGTTTCAATCAATTGTCCTGGAATGGACTTCAGTAGTTCCAAGGCAGAACGTAAATCTGTCACTTTATTCATTTTTTCAGACATTAAAAATCCCCCTATCACTTTATGACCAGTATCCTATGTATCAATCAAATTCAAATAACCTATATGGTATCGGTTACAACTGATATTCTAAAGTGTATTTCTACTATACAGTCAATGGATATTTGAAAATTCAAGTAATTTTCTCTACAGGGATTTGCAGCTGACAAAAATCAACACTATTATCATTCTCGTAAAAGGTCGTATCCAATAAGCAAGCGTCCACGACGTCCCCTACAATTCTATACTGATTTTCACTGATCCAATGAACCAATTCATTTAAAAACGCAATGTTATATGGCATTCCATATTTATACACACATGCATATTGACCAGTAGGCAACGTCATCATGTTATCCATATAAGGATCTATAAAGGGTAATGAAGTATATATTCCCGCACCCTCGAAAACATCATCCGTTCCAAGCTTATCCTTTAAAATAACCGTGCCAAATCCCTCTGACGGAAGCATCTCATGTTTACTTAATACATTCCAAGCTTTCATCAGCGTTAAATGTAATTCTTCTCGGCACAATTCATTTTCAAATGGTATAAATAAGACATGCCTTTCAGGAAATTCTTCTATAATAGGTTTATCCAATTCACTTTTAATATTTTTGGCTTCTGAATATTTCATTAATCTCTGCTGAATAAATGTACGTGTATTCATCAAGGCATTTATTTCTTTATCAATGAATTCTTGATGAAATTCCAAAAGTGACATAGCAGTAGTTAAATTCCGATTCCCTATATGGTCCTTAATATCATTCAGTTTGATGCCAATCGACTTCAAAAAGCAAATTTCCCTTAGAAACGGAATCTGAACTGCACTATAATACCGATAACCATGTTCATCTATATGTACAGGTTTAAATAATTCGATCTTATCGTAATAAATGAGTGTTTGCCTTGAGATACTGTGAATGGAAGCCATTTCACTGATTGATAAGTAATTGCCCAAATGTGTTCCTCCTCCGCAAATCCTTTTTTGTAAAGTTCTTCTAATTCTCACATTTACTTTTACTACCATAATATAATTTATTTATTTTTTGATTTCCCTCCTTCCATACGACAGCTACAACCGATTGGAGAGGGTCAGTTTGAAAGACAACATCTATCCTCCCCTAACTTTACCATTTTCCCATTTATAATGAATGGATTTTCAAAGGCCCTGTCTTTCGAAAAAAATGAATCTATCAACATCTTCATTAATAGGCAATAAGTGAGATATTGAAAGAATACAGAAGGTTTATTTGCATTTACCAGCATTGAAAAAAAGAGCACCTCTTGGGCGCCCTTTTTCCATGAATTATTTTTTCAACGTGATTCACAAACATATCTTGTTGCTTTTCGTTCAACGCTACATCTTATACCTTTTCTCTCAAACTAAGTCCCTCAGCTTAAAAAGCGGGAATTATAAAGACAACTGATACTTTTTATATCTAGGGAGTAGCTTTTAAGCTCGAACCCATAATTTCTATTACTCAATGGTCCCATTCATAACTTGGAACCACAATCACTTCTACCACATGTTTATTTAGGATTTCCTGCATGTTTTTTGGTACTACTTTGTCTGTAATCACTATATCAACGGAGTCTAAGTCACACACCTTTTGAAAAAAAGTTTTATTAAATTTCGTTGAATCTGCAATCACAATAACCTGGTCAGAACGCTTAATCATTTCGTGAACGAGGAGGCCTTCTTCCTCGATGGAAGTAGACAATCCTTCAGAAGATATTCCGCAAGTACCAATGATGCATTTATTCACCTTATAATCTTGTACATCCCTAATGGCTCTTGAACCATAAATGGCTTGGTGTCTAGTACTTAATGTTCCGCCTAATAAATTAACTTTTATATCTTCTCTTTGGTTTAATGAACTGGCAATGTTAATCGAATTAGTCACGACAGTGTTGTTCCGGCTCGTTAAATATTTAGCTAAAAATTGAACTGTTGTAGAGGCATCCAAAATAAGATGATCCCCATCGTTTATCAAAGAAGCTGCAAATTTTCCGATCTTACTTTTAGCTTCCGATGCCATGTTCATACGCTCACCATAATTATGGACTTCATTGGAAAGCAGAGCCTTTTTCGCCCCACCCCGTATTCGAATGATCTTCCTCTCCTCTTCTAAATTTATTAAGTCTCTTCTGGCCGTATCTTTAGATACATTATTTATTTTACAAATTGTTTCAATATCAATCCGGTCATGTTCGTTTAAATATTGAATAATGGCGTCTAGTCGTTCATCCTGTAGCATGATCTCACCTCGCAAATTTAATTATAAGTTAATCCAAGTTTAATCACAACGAAACATGAATTATTTTAAGGATAATTAAGCTTTTGAGGGTAGATTATTAGTAAATACTGAACACATTAATCAAAATATTTCGTTAACAGAATTCCAAATCG
Organism: Peribacillus simplex NBRC 15720 = DSM 1321; assembly: GCF_002243645.1. Taxonomy (NCBI): domain Bacteria; kingdom Bacillati; phylum Bacillota; class Bacilli; order Caryophanales; family Bacillaceae; genus Peribacillus; species Peribacillus simplex. The sequence continues at coordinate 470,195 of NZ_CP017704.1, forward strand.
GGATAGTCAGCCAGGGTAATATCTTGGTAAAATCCCACTAAATTATTGATATTTATAACCAGACTATAGGAAAGGTGTATTGCAGGCATGAAAAAACATTACCCTTAAAATGGAGATTATACCGTCTTAAAGTCCCTTTACCTGAGAATTCTCATTTAATTTGATTGACAAGTGCCAGGCCCTTTTTAAACAGATTCATACATCTCTTTTTTACCTTCTTTTTCCTTTTGATGTCGTTTATATACGAATTTGGATAAGCTTACACTGCTTTCATATAATAGTAATAAAGGTATCGTAACTAGGATATCTGATAGAAAGTCTGGTGGAGTAATCAAAATTGAAATAACTATTAAAATAAAGTAAGAATATTTCCTGATTTTTTGCAAACGGTATGGATTTATTATTCCTAAACTTGTTAAAAACATAATGACAACCGGCATTTCAAACAGAAATCCAAAAGGCAGTGTCATATGAAGCATAAATCGGAAATATTTCTCCGTTGTAAAGAAAGTTGTAAACATGTCGTTTGATAGAGACATTAAAAAATTTAGTACAAGCGGAAATAAAATAAAGTAACCAAAACTGATTCCTAGTGTGAATAGAATAAATAGTGCTGGAATATAAGCGCTAGTAACTTTGCGTTCTTTTGGTGTTAACGCTGGACGTACAAACAGCCAAGTTTGGTGAGCAGCAACCGGTATAGTAGCCGCGATGGCAACGACGGTGGCAATAATTAAATAAACGAGTATGATATCACTCGGTCCTAACAGAGCTAGCTTAAACGGCAAGTCTTTAACTATTATATTATAAATATCTTGAACATAAATAAATGTCAGTACGAGGAACAGCGTGAAAACGACTAAAGTGATAATAATACGTTTACGTGACTCCTCAAGATGCTGAATCATGCTCGTTTTTTTTTGATTTTCCAACTTCATCACTCCAGGAAAAAAAGATGTAAGACAGATCCTACATCCCCTCTTCATTTATTTGATTAGCTTTCTTTCTTATTGGTCACATCTGCATTAGTGTCATCTGCTACAAGGTCTCTTGTAGACTTTTTAAATTCTCTTAATGTTGAGCCAAACGCCCTTCCAATTTCCGGTAACTTTGAAGGGCCGAAAATAATAAGGGCAATCACTAAAATTAGCATCAATCCTGGTATTCCAATATTTTGTAGCATAACTTCCCCCATTGGTATTTATATTTTGTAATTCCTTTATAAGGTTAAACGTTTATGTGCTCATCGAACCTATCCCCAATTCTTTTTTACCAAGGTTCATTAACAATGTCATACACTTTTAATTGGTATGAAGCTTAGGCTTCACGCTATCCAGAGAACCCGAAGACAGAGTTCCCTTATGCAATACGGCAGCACGCTTAGGCAGGCGGGCTACGGCTTCGGCCGAGCAGCTTGCTGGAATGAGTACAGCGGTCGCGGCATCGCCTACCTTTGGCCATATTTGCTTACCGGACTCGTCTAGCGGTGTAATGCCGCCGGTAGCAAGGGAAAGTGCGCGAGACAGGTTGTATTCGTTTGACCATCCATACAGATCTGCAGCGAGATGTGCCTTCTGCAGCGTATCGCCAATCCCGAATGGTGACCAGTGATCAGTAATACTATCATTACCAAGCATGACGTTCACCTTATGCTTCTGAAGCAGCGGAATCGGCATTACGTCTTTGCCTATCGGAACGGTTGAGGCAATGGAAATACCCAGCGATGCAAGGCGTTTTGCCATTTCTACGTCGGCGCCATCCCCTAACGAAGCGAGCGAAAACGCATGACTGATCGTCACTTTCCCCTGCAGACCGGCTTCCTCAGTCAGATCAGCCAATCGACGAATTGCCTTCAATCCCGTTTCGCCACCTTCATGAAGGTGAATATCAATACCTGCTTTGTAGTCCACCGCGATCTGTACCATCGTTTGCAACGATTTTTCCATATCACCGTCAACTAAGGTTGGATCTAGTCCGCCAACATGTGTAACTCCGAGCTGCATGGCTTCGCGTATCAGTCCCTGAGCATTTGAACGAAGCAAGCCATGTTGAGGAAAGCCAACGATTTCATGTGATATTTTATCTGAATAGTTTGCTAAAGCCCGATTGAGTTTCTCAAGATTTTTTAGACCAACGACTGGATCGATGTTGCAATGGCTTCTGACATATGTCGAGCCGTAGCCAAGAATTAGTTCAATTAATTTCTCCGCACGCTCCTGGGCTGTTGGAAGGAGCTCCAGTAGCAGTGTCTGCTCCAAGGTAATCATGTCAAAAATGCCATTTTTCCTCGTCGCAGCTGCTCTCCAAGGACCCCCATAATAGGTTTTATCCAAATGAATATGCATATCTCTAAAAGAAGGAAGTAGCAACATGCCTTTCGCGTCGTAGCAATCGATACCTTTTCCATAAGGGGACTTAGTATCTAGTATTCTGGTAATGGTGCCTTTAACAATATGGAGGTTCCTCAATACGGTTTCGGTTGCGACGACCTGGCCATTTTTATACTTGTATCCACTTTCCAATCGAACATTCATCAACATGTAGGAACTGTTCTTTCCTGGTTTTTTGGTGATATGGCCAGCCTTCTTCCTAGTATCCGCACTTGCCATCTCAGGCATGAACAATCCCATCGTGTCCGTGACACCGAGAACCGCGGAAGCGCTTCCAATTTTACAGACGTTACCTATAAACTTTCTGCGGGACAAACCTTCCTTTTCCTGATTCACCTGTAAAATCCTCCTCTAGTACGTTTGTATTTTAAGATGATCATGATTAATAGACTTCATTGGAGAACAAGAGGCAACCATCCAATATTTGATTGAGTTTTCTCTTATCTTCCAATTATTCATATCTCTTCTAGTTGTGTTTTTGGATTTATCATTTATTTAACAAATTGTTTAGATATCAATCCATTTTCATATTTGTCGAAATAGTCACCCGTCCATTTACATGATCTCACCCTATAGATCCAATTATAAGTCTATTTATTTTTAATAGCAATGAATTCTGCATTAATTTAAGTTGTTTTAAGTTTTTGTAGATAATTAATTGATTTCTCACTTTTAATTTCGACAAAAGAATTCTTTGTTATTTCATTCCTTGTTAATGGAAATCAAAAAGGGAATGGTAAAATCCATTCCCTTCTTGACTGTATGCAAAGCCCTTTTAGTGAAATTTAACCCTTTACGCCAGAAGGCCGCCAATTGGCGTCCTTCTGGCGTTCAAACACCTTTTAGTAATTAACGTATTCCCTCTTTTATCCAGTCCGTTATTCGTTCAAATATGCCCATGCATATTGAGCATAAAGTTCTGCACCGGTCGCAAGCGCATCTTCGTCGATGTTGAATTTCCCGTGATGATGGGCCCATTCCGTATCTTTTTCAGAGTTTCCAGATCCAACTAAAGCGAAACTTCCAGGTGCTTCATCTAAATAGAAGCTAAAATCTTCTCCACCCATTGTTGGCTTTTCATTATATACTGCGTCTTCACCAAACGCATTTGAAGCCACTTTTTGCACTAATTTGGCACTGTATTCATCATTAATGACAGCTTGCGTTCCACGGTAGTACTCAACCTTTGCTGTCGCACCGTAAATATTAGCAACATTTTCAGCATAAATCTGAAGCTGTTCTTCAATATGGTCACGTGTTTTATGATCAAAACAACGGACAGTCCCTTCAATAACGGCATTTTCTGCAATGACATTAAATCGTGTGCCAACGACCATTTTTCCAACTGTCAAAACAGCGGGATTTTGTGGGTCGACCGTTCTTGATACGACAGACTGTACATTCATGACGAATGAAGAGGCAACAATAGTTGCATCGATACAATCCTGTGGCATTGCACCATGTCCCCCTCTTCCTTTAAACGTTACTGTAAAGATATCTGCTGAAGCGAATGAAGGTCCTTGAGTACAAGCAACTTTGTTTGTTGGCATTTGCGACCAAATATGTATGCCAAAAACGTTATCAACACCTTTGACAGCCCCTTGTTTAACCATTTCCCTTGCACCTGTTGCTACTTCTTCAGCTGGTTGAAATATTAGTCGCACATTCCCAGGTAATTCTTCTTTTATTACGTTTAGTGCCTTCGCTGCAATTAATAGCATTGATGTATGTGCATCATGACCACATGCATGCATTTTTCCTTCTTCTTTTGAAGCATACGACAAGTCTTTATTTAATTCTTCAACAGAAAGGGCGTCCATATCTGCTCTTAATGCTACGGTCTTTCCTGCCTTACCGCCTTTAATTTCTGCAATAACACCTGTTGGTTCTGCTTTTCGATAAGTAATCCCTAATTTTTCAAGGTAGTCACAAACAAAGGCAGTTGTGTTTTCTTCTTCCCATGATAACTCAGGTTCGCTATGAAGTTTTCTACGTATTTCTGTTAATTCATCACTATAATTTTGAATTGCTTCTTTTATCGTTAGATTAATCATTCTTATTCTACCTCCGTTAAACATTTAGCCACTTCGTAAAATATTTGCACTCCATTTGCTAAATGACGTGCATCAGACCATTCCTCTGGACAATGACTTAGTCCTGCTTTACTTGGAACAAAGAGCATGCCAACATCAGTCACATCGGAAAAAACCATCGCATCATGACCTGCTCCACTATTAATGGAACAGTATGGGATTTCTAAATCAGAACTTTTATCTTTAAATAAAGCTTTAATCTCATTACTCAATACCTTTGGCGGCATATATAACAGCTGTTCCGCAGTTGTATGGATCCCCTTTTCATGATAGGATTCGATTAAATCTTTCACCCGCTTGATGACATTGTTAATATGTTCTTCCTTGCTAGATCGAATATCTACCGAAAATACCACTTTATTCGGGATGACGTTGGCTCCATTTGGTAAAACATGCAGTCGTCCTGTCGTGATAACCGTTCCTTCTCCTTCCTCAATTGCAAAGCTCGGTAATTGAGAAATAATTTGAGCGGCTGCCACCAAGGCATCCGTCCGGCGATCCATTGGGGTTGTGCCTGCATGTCCTGCCTTTCCTTCAATGGTTACTTCTAATTGAGTTAAACCAACAATAGCTTCTACAACACCAATGGGGATATTCTTCTCTTCAAGGATTGGTCCTTGTTCTATATGCAATTCGAGAAATGCTTTAATGCTATTGGGATTTCTCCTTTTCGGAAGAGAGAAATCCAGTCCAATTTTTGACATCGCTTCAATTGTTGTGATACCTTCTTTATCCCTTAAGTTTTTAAAACTTTCCTCACTAAGTGTTCCCACTATTCCTCTCGACCCCATTAGACCTCCGCCAAAACGAGCACCCTCTTCCTCAATTAGGGCAACTATTTCCAATGGATATTTAGGTGTTAATTGATTTTCTGCAAATAGGGCAGCCACTTCAAGAGCGACAATTACACCGGCTGGTCCGTCATATGCACCGCCATTTGGTACGGAATCAAAATGTGAACCGACCAGAACGCTTGGTGCGTCTTTTAAAGTACCCTCAAGCTTTCCAAAAATATTTCCAAATCCATCTTCCTGTACTGTTAGACCGTATTCTATCATTTTATTTTTAATATAATTACGTGAAAGTAAGTCTTCCTTACTATACGTAAGCCGGGTAGTCCCTTTACCGGGTGTTGATGTAAATTCGCTCAAATCATTTATTTGCTTTTCTATTCGTTCGATAAGACTCACTTAGAATCCCTCCTATTTTACAAGAATTGTACGAATATTCCTGCCAAAATAACCGACACGATTGTAACCGATATAAATCCACCAACAAGCATCGGCGGCAGCATATGGCTTAGCAATGCTTCTTTTTCATTTTCATCCTTTGTTAATGAATTGACGACTTCATTGGTGATAATGTAATCGGCTGGAAATCCGTATAATGCTGTCAAAGATACAGCAAACGCCATTTCTTTGCTGACTTTTAACAATTTCCCTACAATGAATGAGAATATATACATACCAATCACAGCTAAGAAAATGCAAACAACAAGTGGGTAAAGAATCTCCATCATCATACTTGGTGTTGCACTTTTTAAACCGTCAAAGACAAAAAGCATAAGGGCCATGATAGCAAATCCAAATCCATTTGCTTTTTGCAGTGTCTGTCTTTCCAAGAAACCTATACTTTTTCCGACAACCCCGAATAGTAGGCAAAGAACAAATGCATTTATTGATATAATTGGCTCTAATCCTGTCGAAACAAGGTAAGCGAGAAAAGCAACAACCGCAAGTCTGAAAAATTTAAAATATTCCGTATTATATTTTTCAGGAAGTTTTTTAAACAGCTTAAGTTCCGTCATCCCCTCTGTAGCGGCTGCAGTATCACTCTTTTTTACCGTTAATTGCCCATTGCGATATTGCCCCAAAAGCTTCTTCCCTTCTTTTTTCAAGACAATTGATGTTAAAGGATATCCAGCAAAGCCTTGCATCACATAAATAACGATGGCAAAAACGGACAAACTCGTAAGTCCTGCGTCTGCCGCTCCTTCTGACATGATTATTGAAGATACCATTCCGCCCACTAAAGGTGGAATCGCTACAAGGACAGTTTGCAGATCAAATATAAATGTGCCAATTCCGAATAATAGTGCAACAATACCAAGAATACCAGATAAGGAGATGACAATCGTTTTCCATTGATTCATCAATTCTTGAACCGAAAGCAAAGTTCCCATGTTTGTGATTAATAGGTACATCATCATGGTTGCAACTACCGGTGGAACACCTGCTATTGAAACGATGTCTTGCGGGAAGAATGTCCAATAACCGCATAGAAATAGGATCGCGGAAATGAAAACGGAAGGTACCCAGGCTTTTGTTCGAACCGCCACTATGTCTCCAACAAATAAAATCAGAATAACAATAACTAAAGCCAACATCTGTGACATAAGAGTTCCCTCACCTTCCAAATTAATAGTTTGAATATTCTTATAAAATAATAACACTGAATAATCAAAATTTAAAGATAACTTGATATTTTCAGGTAATTGTACACAGATAATAGGAAATGTAAGTGTTTTAATTCCGATTTCAAAAACCAAATATTCTCAATTAATTAAATGGTTGGGTATATCAAAATAATTTTAATCATAAAATTATCTTTGGATACTTCTTTATCTCGTTAGTGACTGAATTATCTAAACACCAACCTTTTATTGCAAAAAGAAAAAGCCGTCTAAGGACAGCTCTGATTAATTATAATTGATTACGTTTAACAATTATTTATAAGTTTAATAGCTACCTTTACTCAATAGCCTCTTGAATTTTCAGTTATTTTTATTTTATTAGACCTTACTCTGTTTGTTGATACCGGCCCAAATAACAATTGGAATAAGCAGTAATGAAAGCACAGCACCAGCAATTGAAAGGGCTGCATAACTAGAATGTGCTACAACCATTCCAGACAAGCCTCCTCCTAATGCTCCTGACAAAGCAATCAAAACATCTACAGACCCCTGAGTCTTAGCCCGAGTAGAAGGTGGAGTTGCATCTACAAGAATTGCTGTGCCACTAATTAAACCAAAATTCCAGCCAAGCCCAAGTAAAGCAAGTGCTGTAATGAGTACTGCCATTGAATCCTCAGGTCCCACAGCAGCTAAAATGCCAGAAACAAGTAGCATAATGGCAGAAGCAATAGCCATTACAGCACGGCCAATTTTATCAACAAGATAACCTGTTACTAAAGAAGGCAAGAACATAGCACCTATGTGAAATCCAATGACAAGCCCTACTTCCTTCAAAGCGTGTCCATGGTGTCCCATATGTATGGGTGTCATCGTCATAATTGCCGTCATCACAAATTGAGTTAGAACCATTACTGCAGCCCCTACGAAAATGCCTCGCTTGTTTATCGATAACAAATTAGAATTTTCCTCTAAAGGTAAATTACTAGTTGTTCTTTGAGCATCTGATATTGCGTTTGCAACAATAAAGGGATCAGGACGAAGTAAAATCAATAGAACTAAACCAGCCAGTATATAAGCTGCAGCAGCTAATATAAATGGACCAGCTAAAGCAGGAATTCCTAAGGATATAGCAAACTCACCCATCACATCCACCAGGTTTGGGCCTGCAACAGCACCGAATGTAGTGGAAACCATGGCTATACTAATAGCCTTTGCCCTTTGTGTTGAGTTTGCCAAGTCCGTTCCTGCATAGCGTGCTTGTAAGTTTGTAGCCGTTCCAGCCCCGTAGATAAGAAGTGAAATAAATAAAAGCAGAATGCTATTTGTTAATGCTGAAATGACTACTCCAATGGCACCAATGCCTCCAGCCAAAAATCCCGCCGCAAGTCCAGAACGACGTCCAAATCGCTGAGAAAGTCGTCCCACAAGTAGTGCAGCCCCTGCAGACCCTAAAGTAAATAATGCCGTAGGAATTCCCGTTACGCTATCTGTACCTAACATGTCTTGAGCTAGGAGTGCCCCCACTGTTACTCCCGCTGCAAGTCCTGCTCCTCCAAAAATTTGGGATATGACAACAACCATTAATGTTCTTTTATATAGTTGTTGTTGTTTTTCTGGAGAACTAATGTAGCTTTGTAACCAATCTGATTGAACGTCTAACACTTTTACATTCTCTTTATCTAACACAATTTAACCTCCCTTTCTAGAAAGAAAATTCTATTTCTCATAATCCTCCAACTAGATTTGAATCATCATAACACGCACAAAAAAACCATACAATACGATAATTGTATGGCGAACAATATTAAGTATGATCGTTTAGTAAACGTTGAAGGATTATCAATCCTTGCTCAAGCTCTACGAGCGTTTCTGTTGCACAGACAGACACCCTTACAGCCCTCTTTGGAACACTATTTCCAACTACAAAACGTTCAGCTGCATACATTTGTACCCCCTGCTGTGCAGCTAACGTTTCAAATTCTGCACCTGTAATCTTGCCTGGTAATAGCAACCAACGAAAGATGCCTGTTTCAACACCTAAACACGTATAGTCTGCCAAATATCGATTTACGACTTGGTTTCTGCGAATTGTTTGTTCCCGATGACTCTCAATTAAGACTTCAAATTGATTCGATACAATAGTACGTGCTGCCAGTTCTGCTAATAACGTGGAAAATTATAAGATGCCTTAGAAATTGGCTCCTTGAATTGACTCGGCACTGCTACATAGGCTAGTCGTAACCCCGGTGCTATTGATTTCGATAAACTCGCAATATAGATGACCTGTTCTGGTGCAAATGATGCGACTGCTGGAAGTGGTTTTTCGTTGTGAAGATGATACGTCGCATCTTCAATAATGAACAGTTCATACTTTTTGGCAATTGCTGCAATCACTTTTCGATTCTCGACAGACATACAGCAAGCTGTCGGATTATGATAATCTGGGATCAAGTAAATGCCTTTAATATTGTCATTTTTACACGCATATTCAAATGCAGAATGTAGCTTTAAAATAAAGGTTGATCAAAAATACCTCGCAAATCCATATTTTATGATAATTAAAAAGACTCCATCCCAGCAGATTTAAGTCTGGTTTTTATAAAAAAGATTGATCATTTGTAAATATGATCTTCAACAATCGCGCCCGATTGTTGAAGATCATACTAATGATAAAGAAGCCATAACTGCTCATGTATACCTTAAATATCAAAAAGGTAAGGGAGATTTATGTCTTTGGATATGAATTCGTTAAAACTCTCCTTTAATTGGCAATGCGGTTGTGCTTTTCACTTCCCGCAAAGACAGATTAGTTTGGATTCTGGTAACCTTCATCTTGTTTAATTTCCTTATAAACTGAGCTAATTCTCTACGATCCCTAACCACAATTTTCATGAGATAATCAAACTCTCCTGTAAGACTATGGCATTCTAAAATCTCATCTATGTTTATTAGCTGGTCTTCAAGAATCCTCAGTTCTTCTTCTCGGTGGATGTCAGTGCTCATATACACATAACAGAGAAGATCAAATCCTAATCTTTGTTGGTTTAAAATAGCTACTTGTTTATCAATAATACCTTGAGAAGCTATTTTTTTTAACCGAGTATGTACTGCAGGTGCAGACAAATTAACAATTTCTGCGATTTGAGTGTTACTAATATTATTCACTGATTGAATGCATTCTAATATCCGGTAATCAATATCATCAAATAATTCCTTCTCTGAGCTCTTCACTCAAAATCCCCCTTAATAATATTAACGTATATGTTCCAATACAGTTATTGATTTTAATTTAATTAACTATAAAAGCCATTTAACATTAATTTTTATTGATTTTTTCTTTTAAGATGCAACTTTATTAAATTAATTGTAACATATACTTACATGAATTAATCGATTTAGTAATCAGAATATAAAGAGTTTAAAGGGGATTTTTTAATTTGAAAAAGGTACACTTGTATGCGCTCATGATGCTATTAACTAGTTTACTATGGGCAGGTAACTTTGTTATTAGTAAATCTCTAATTGATCACGGTTCAACTATCACTTTATCTGCATTAAGGTGGCTCATTGCAGTTATTGTATTAATTCCAATGTTATGGAAAAAAGAAAGAAAATTAACACCACCTAAGAAAGCTATAAAACCGTTGTTTTTTATGGCATTAACAGGAGTTGTTTTGTTTAACGTTTTTCAATTTCAAGCACTTAATTATACTTCATCAACAAATGTAGGATTAATATCAACTTTAAACACCGTTTTCATAGCTATCTTTTCTGTTATATTTCTTAAAGAAAAAATCAATCTTTTACAAGTTGGAGCAATTGGCCTGTCATTTATAGGTGTGCTGGTTGTTTTAACAAATGGGAACGTGGCTGAATTAACTTCCTTACACTTGAACATTGGTGATTTGTGGATGCTTATGGCATCCCTAATTTGGGGTATGTATGCAGTTTTCAGCAAACATGCTATGAATTATGTTAGCCCCTTAATGGCTACATTGTACGCTGGTGTATTCGGAGTTCTTATCCTAACTCCTTTCGCCATCATTGAGGGATCATTTATTACAAATATCGATACTGCTTTTATTCTGTCACTTTTATACACGGGAGTCGTCTCAACTGTAGTGTGTATGGTCCTATGGAATCTTGGCGTACAGAAATTGGGAGCAACGAATGCTGGTCTGTTTCTAAATTTCAATCCAATCTTTACTGCAATTTTAGCGATGTTAATACTCGGAGAAGAAATTACACTATTCCAAGTCGTCGGTGGTTTGATTGTTATTATCGGTTGTTTTCTTTTCACTCGATTCAATCGACTAGAAGGATTAAAAAAAATACGTTTATTTGAATCTTAGAGTAATATTTCAGATACAATTAAATTTAACTGTGCAAAATAATATACACCAACATTTTATAACTAATTAAGTAAAATATGTGCTGTAATTGGTACATAATTAGGGAGTAAAAGTCTTAATGCTAATTAAAATACTTGAAGCATCCGATGCAGAAACGTACCGATCGTTTAATAACTAACCCGGAAGCATTTGCATCGTCCTATGAAGAAGAAAAAAATAATACTCTAGAATCCTAGTTAGAAATTTTCAATCTAAACTATCATTTACTTTTGGAACATTTTCAAATGCAACCCCTCGTAGGCACTGTATCTTTTAGACCGCGAAATTCGTTAAAAAAGCAGGCTCCATGAAGTGGAGCTAGTAGCATTTTCTGAATTAAACATTTTATAAAATGGTGAATATGAATATAAAAGCACCTTCTCCTAATAGGGTAAGGTGCCATTTAAATATGTTTAGCATTTTTCTTTCATTCTAACCATCATGTTCATCATAGATGTCATCATCTCATCTCCCTCTTGCATTTTAGACATCATTTGATCCATGTCCATATTCATTTCCATGTTCATGTCACACATCTGATCCATCAATATTTTCATACAACTCATTTCACACATCATTCTTTCCATACATGTCATCATCGTCATTTTCATACTCATTTGTTCCATTTTACATTCCTCCAGATAGGTAAATTTGTTTTGCTCCTTCTCCTTTTACAGCATAACTGTAGGTGTAAGCACTACAAGCTGCCGGTATCACCCCTACATATTCGGCATAGCATAGTGCTGGTTCTAGCATGTTCAGAAGCTACTATTTATTATCGTATATCAGGAACTTTTGGACAAAGTTGTCGGAAACGGAAACATTCATCATAAAAACGATTACATATACAATATTTGGATGATTTTATATATTTTACATAGTTTTTCATTTTTTTGATGACTCTTTGAAGATAATGCAACCAAGCAGGCTCAATGTTAAATGGAAAAGCCCTCGAATTCTATGAAATTCAAGCGCTTTACAATTACCCCTGACTAAAGTAAAAAATGATATTCTTCCAATCCGAAACAGAAATGCCCCCTACATTTGGGTTTAAACCAAGATGATATCTATATAAAAAAAACTACTAATCATGCCAAAGTCATATGAACTTTCATAATTCCTTTTAAAAAGAAACGCAACAATTCCCCGCCCATTTTTACACATAATGTATATATAGTCTGTCCACCTTTTGTTATTAAAATTAATGAACACAATAAGGACAATTTTCCGGGAGAGAATAGAAAGAAAAAGGAAAGGAAGAGGTCCGGTGCTATGGTTTCTTTTTTTAAACAAAAAGGACAAATGGAGAAACGCGGGAAGCAAAAAACAGATGAAAAAGTTCAATCTAAAAGTAAAACACCCCAATATATTGACAACTCTATAACAGCCAATCTGGATATCGTGAAGCAAAAAACAGGAAGCAGCCCGGATATCATTATACGAAAGTTGAAAATGAGTCAAAACCCTGAGATTAAGGTGACTATTTTGTATGTACAGGGTCTGATAGATAATCCAAGCGTTCAAGACTTTTTAATTGAATCCATCATGAAAAATCCCCATCTAAAAGAAAAGCTCCTTCCACATGAAGCGCTGGAAGTGGTCTCTGAAGGCGTGGTTTCACTCGGCGGTGTAGAAACCGTCACGGACTTGGAAAAATTATTTTGTCATTATTATCAGGGGATAGCATCATTTTTGTTGATGGCATAAACATAGCCCTGATTGCTAGTACAAAAGTGGGAGAAAGGCGTTCCGTTCAGGAACCAAGCACAAATTCGGTGGTCCGTGGGTCAAGAGAAGGGTTTACTGAATCAAATGCAACAAACATAGCCCTGGTACGCCGTATCATTAACAGTCCGGATTTATGGATAGAGTCGATGAAAATAGGCACTGTGACAAAGACGGATGTTTCCATTATGTATATAAATGGGATTGCCAAAAATGGAATCGTCGAAGAGGTCAAAGAGCGCTTAAAAGGAATAAATATCGATAGTATTCTTGAATCAGGATATATTGAACAATTGATAGAAGATCAAGTCATGACCCCATTCCCTACCCTTGATCATACAGAAAGACCTGATAAGGTCGCTGGCAATCTCCTTGAAGGAAGGGTAGCCATTTTTGTTAACGGAACGCCTTTTGTCTTGGTGGCGCCTGCGTTATTTATTCAGTTCTTTCAATCTGTCGAGGACTACTATACTCGCTTTGATATAGCCTCAGCTATACGTTTTTTACGTATTGCTATTTTCTTTTTTTCGCTAATTTCCCCGTCTGTTTATGTAGCAGCTACAACGTATCATCAAGAAATGATTCCAACAAAGCTGCTCGTCATTCTTGCAGCACAACGGGATTCCGTTCCTTTTCCGGCAGTTATCGAAGCATTCATCATGGAAATAACATTTGAACTCTTACGAGAAGCAAGCCTAAGGATGCCCAAAGCCATTGGTGCGACTATGTCCATTGTTGGTGCTCTGGTGGTTGGGCAGGCGGCAGTTCAGGCCGGAATTGTATCACCGGCAATGGTCATCATCGTATCGATCACGGCCATTGCAAGTTTTGCGACCCCTTCCTATGCTATGGCAATTTCTGCTCGCTTGCTGCGGTTCATATTTATCATTTGCGCAGGCACAATGGGTTTTTATGGTATGACTTTAGTCTTTTTTGTCGTCATAGTTCATTTATGTAGCCTGCGTTCATTCGGAGTTCCTTATATGTCACCATTTGCTCCACTTAATCCGCAAGGCCTAGGTGATACATTCTTCAGGAGACCAATGTGGGCGTTTAAAGAAAGACCCAAGTTTTTAAGCTCCAATACTAATCTGAAAAGGGAAGGCGATAATCAAAGGCCACTGCCTCCTACATCACGTGGTATGAAGACTTTTAACATGAAAAAAGGTGACGGTAATGAATAGTAATTGGTTATTTCTCCTCGTTGATTGGCATCACATTCACCTCCGGCTGCTGATGCGTTAAATAGTCATCGTCTCGACAGTTGAAATTTATAACCCATTACCTTATGGCAACGGTGGTTTTAATACCAACCTATTAAGTCGAATCCTTATAGCAATGGGTGTTCCTGGAGTATTTACTTTTAGTAGTGGATTCTAGTTTATAATAATTTTATCTTAGAAATTCTAAAACAGGGTAAATCTCTTACCCATCCGTACCCTGCTTTATTTCGGCATTTCGAGAAGCAGACGAATTGAAACGAATTCCAACCTAAAAGGTCAATTCTCTCGACGTGAACTGCCCCCTAAGGTTAGACAGGTTATATCGTTAGGCAGCCTGTTGGGCATGAGAGCTCGATATTGTACCGAGCTCATGCCTTTTAATTTTGCCTTGATTCGTTTGTAATTATAGTATTCTATATATTTTGCTAGTTCTTGTTTAAAGTGTTCCACACTTTCAATTCTTTTAGATAAAGAAGTTCCGATTTCATGATACCAGAGAAACCACACCTCATACCCCACCGTATTAAACCGGGTATGACGCTTGGAATCGCTGCAAAGTCTTTTAAACTTTATATAGTTGCTACTCTGGATTTTACTTGTATAGTCGAAGAGGGCTTTACTCCCAACGGAATCAGCGATTGGTACACTTCTCCGTCTAATTGCTTTTTATGTTCAGCCTTCGCTTTTTCGATGAGTTCAGGATTCTGCATTGTTTCAATAGCTGAGGCTGCAATGACTTTTCCTGCTAACAACATACCTTTGTGGGCAATGGAAGATTTCCCCTGGGCCACTAATTGCCAACTATGTGGTTGAGTCCCAAAAGCACATGTTGTTACATATATTTGTCCTGTAGGCACAATCCAGCTTACATCCCCTACATCCGTAGACGCTGCGAGGAAGTCCGGTTCAAATAAATACTCGTTAACCTTATTCGATAGCACTTTCCCATTATTATTCCGGATTGCTTTCTTTTCTTCTTCTGAAAAGGTAGCCTGGATGGATTTAGAGAACTCAATCTCTTCTTGGGTATAAGATTCAGCTCCAATTTGTGTGAAATGATTGTTCATTAGAGAGCCCAAAGTGATGTTGGGGATTAAATCCGCAGAAGCCCCATCAAATTGAATATCCACTTGTGTTCCTGTCATCAGGGCTGCTCCCCGGGCTACATTGAAAATACGTTCACTTATTTCACTTACTTGATGCGTCTTAGGGGCTCGGATTTTGTATAATACCTCAGCTTCCGCCTGAACAACATTAGGCGCAAAACCACCGGCGTTTGTTATCGCATAATGTAATCGAGCATCTGGAATGATATGCTCCCTTAAAAAATTTGCTCCTACATTCATTAATTCCACTGCATCTAAAGCACTTCGACCTAAATGAGGGCTAAACGAAGCATGGGTACTTAACCCTTTGAATTTAAAATAAACTTGGCTGGTAGCTAGCATCCTAGCATTATAAGCAAGATTCTCGTCCCAAGGATGCCATGTAAACGCAACGTCTACATCATCGAAGAGACCGGCTCTAGCCATATGCGCTTTTCCTCCACCGCCTTCTTCCGCAGGGCAACCATAATAGCGCACGGTGCCTTTCAGTCCGTTCTGCTCCATGTAATGTCGAATAGCAATGGCTGCGGCAAGCGATCCTGACCCCAGAAGATTATGTCCGCATCCATGCCCATTTCCACCCTCGACGATTGCTTCCTTGGCAGCAACTCCGGCTTTTTGGCTTAATCCAGATAGGGCGTCGTATTCTCCCAATATTGCAATCACAGGTTTCCCACTTCCATAGCTTCCCACAAAAGCGGTTTCAATGTCCCCTGCTTGTCGTTTGACTTGAAATCCCTCTTCCTCAAGCGTTGTACATAAAAGATCTGCCGACTGAAATTCTTCATATTTTGTTTCGCAAAACCCCCAAATTTTATCGCTTAATTCAATTAATATCTCTCTCTTTTGCTCGATAATGTTAGATATGGTTTTATGATAACTCAAATGTTTCACTCCACTTCTTTAAATAATTTATCAAATATCTGACTTACTTGAACAGTTTAGAATAGGCTTTTAAGGCTTTAATATATTTACTAGTGATTGCATTTGTTGGAGCACAGAGAAAGCGGACTGACCCTATCGTTTTGAAAACGGTTTAGGAGGTGGAATCTATTATCTATAATGTCAGCTACGCGACTATCCTGGATATTAGGCACGTCTAATCGGAGAGGGCTTTACACCCAGTGGAATCAACGATTGATACACTTCTCCACCTAATTGCTTTTTATGTTCAGCCTTCGCTTTTTCGATGAGTTCAGGATTCTGCATTGCTTCTATAGCTGAGGCAGCAATGACTTTTCCTGCTAACAACATACCTTTGTGGGCAATGGAGGATTTTCCCTGAGCCACCAATTGCCAACTGTGAAATGGTGATCCAAAAGCACATGTCGCTACATATATTTGTCCTGTAGGCACAATCCAGCTTACATCCCCAACATCAGTAGACGATGCGAGAAATCCCGGTTCAAACGAATACTCGTTAACTTTATCCGATAGCACTTTTCCATTATTATTCCGGATTGCTTTCTTTTCTTCTTCTGAAAAAGTAGCCTGAATGGACTTAGAAAAATCAATCTCTTCTTGGGTATAAGATTCAGCCCCAATTTGTTTGAAATGATTGTGCATTAGAGAGCCCAAGGTGATGTTGGGGATCAAATCCGCAGAAGCCCCATCAAATTGAATGTCCACTTGTGTTCCTGTCATCAGGGCTGCTCCCCGGGCTACATTGAAAATACGTTCACTTATTTCACTTACTTGATGCATCTTAGGGGCTCGGATTTTATATAGTACTTCAGCTTCCGCCTGAACAACATTGGGCGCAGAACCACCGGCGTTTGTTATCGCATAATGTAATCGAGCATCTGGAATGATATGCTCCCTTAAAAAATTTGCTCCCACATTCATTAATTCCACTGCATCTAAAGCACTTCGACCTAAATGAGGGCTAAACGAAGCATGGGTACTTAACCCTTTGAATTTAAAATAAACTTGACTGGTAGCTAGCATCCTAGCATTATAAGCAAGATTCTCATCCCAAGGATGCCATGTAAACGCAATGTCTACATCATTGAATAGACCGGCTCTAGCCATATGCGCTTTTCCGCCACCTCCTTCTTCCGCAGGGCAACCATAATAGCGCACGGTGCCTTTCAGTCCGTTCTGCTCCATGTAATGTCGAATAGCAATGGCTGCGGCAAGCGATCCTGATCCCAGAAGATTGTGTCCGCATCCATGCCCGTTTCCGTCCTCGACGATCGCTTCCTTGGTAGCTACTCCGGCTTTTTGGCTTAATCCTGGTAGGGCGTCGTATTCTCCCAAAATCGCAATCACAGGTTTCCCACTTCCATAACTTCCCACAAAAGCGGTTTCAATGTCTCCTGCATGTCGTTTAACCTGAAATCCCTCTTCCTCAAGCGTTGTACATAAAAGAGCTGCAGACTGAAATTCTTCATATTTTGTTTCGTAAAATCCCCAAATTTTATCGCTTACATGGACGAGTTTCTTTCTCTTTTGCTCGATAATGTTAGATATGGTTTCATGATAACTCAATTGTTTCACTCCAATTTTATTCGAATAATTTATCAAATTTGACCTACTTGAACAGTTTAGGACGCTTTATTTATATAAACATCAGCAGAAAAGCTATTATTGGTCAATTGAAACAAATTCACCAGTTTGTGAAATATCTTCTCGATTCTGTTCGACATTATTCCACACTATTTACTAGCCACTGCGGTAGTCTCATTCAGGTCATCTATTTTCTTTTTGGTGTTAATCGTAATCCCTACAATTAATACGGCGAGGGCGGAAGCTACCAAAAACATAAACGCTACATTATAGTTCTGATCAAAAGCATTAATCAGAAAACCCATAATCGTTGGAGTAAGAATGGAACCGATCTGAGCACCGGTATTAATAATACCCGTAGCTGTTCCTACCGAATCTTCCGAAATATGTTTGAGAGGCAAAACAAACACAGTAATATTCATTGCATTTAGGAACACATTAGACAAAGACAAATACGTAAAGGCAAGTGGAATCGATTGCGAATTGAACATCAGGTAGATGAAAATTGCAGAAAGAAATGCGCCGATAATAAACATATATTTCTCTCGTCCGACCATGAATTTATCCAAGATCCAACCACTTACAAGAAAAGATATAAATCCTAGAATATAAGGAATCGATGAGTAAGCTCCCATAGAGACCATGTCCATACCTTTTACCTTTACCCAGTAAGATGGTAGCCAGCTTTGTAGTCCCCAAAATACAATATTAGTAAAGAAAGCAGCTATCATCAATTTCCAAATCAATGGAAGTTTCAATAATGACTTAATAGGAACTTTATTTTGTTTTTTTACCTTTTGAGTATCTTTTTTCTCTTCCGATGACTGAAGGACAAACCAAAAGATTACAGCAAGTAGGATACCTATCACACCAAAAACGAAAAACATCCAATTCCAACCAATAGAAGTTAACAGCAAAGTAACAGCAACAGAGCCAACTGCAAACCCAACCGAAGCACCTGCTGATATAACCGACTTAGCTCGCGCTCTTGTTTGTTTTTGAAAATTATCAACAATGGCAACCGAAGCGCTTGCAGGAAAGGCACCTTCTCCGACTCCAAGCAAAAAGCGTGATGCGATCAATGTGGAAGAAGAACGGGCCATACCAGTTAGTATGGTAGCAATGGACCATATAGTAATAGCACCGGTTAGAACTTTTTTAACTCCCCACTTATCAGCCAAGTATCCCCCTACAAATTGCATAATGGCATAACTGAGGAAAAAGCTACTTAAAATTAAACCTGCTTTATCCGATGTCAAATTTAGTTCTTTCGAAATCGGTATAATAGCAAAATTCATAGCAGTTTTATCGATAAAACACACAATCTGAGCTAAAAATAATAATAAAAGGATTATAAATTTCTTTTTACTTCCTAAAGTCTTTTTCATGAATTATCCTCCCTTTTGAATTTAATCACTCAAAATATTTTGAATGTTCTTAAAATATGATAAGCTATAAAAAAAGTAAAATATATGGAGTTTATTAACGATAATTCATAGTTTTTATGTAGTTTCAAACATAGAGAGAGAGTGTGGATAAATGCTAAATCTTACATCTATTGAAAAATTCATAGAGAAAAAATTCAAAAATATCCCTTATCAGGTTTGGTTAGGAAAACATAGTATGATGGAATTATGCTCGTTCAGCGGGCATCAACCAGCTGTATATCCTCCTCCTATCCCCCTTAATGATAAAGATACCAACTATACTTTTTTACAACAAAACAATATAACCTACATGGGAATGACTTTTGAAGATAGTTTTCAGGTTATTGTTTGTTTTTTTGATAGAAACATCTTTAATGAATTTGAATTTGATCATTTATATCTCCTGTTTTCAGTTCTCTATTATAAAGAGATTAGTAAATCTAAAAACAAAGAACTTGAAAAAGTAATTGAAGGTATAAGAATTCTTAATTCTAGCCTTGATTTAAATGAATTGTTAAAGAAAATTTTTCAAATTGCTTTAAATGTAATTCCTTCTGGAGATGCAGGAGTTTTCAGGATATTTGATTCTAAAACTAATCTCCTAGTTCCTCTTACTACAGTTGGACTGCCGAAAGAATATATCCAATATAAAACAAGAATAGGGGAATCTACTTCCGGTCAAGTATTCATAGATGGAATTCCTAGAATTCACCATTCCAAGCAAGAGATTTTAATGGACCGAATAAATATTTCGAAAGAAAATTGGTCTTTTGTAAAAAATGGTGATATGGCTAGAGCAATGATAACCGTACCAGTTTCATTAGGAGGCACCCGTATAGGAACGATGACAATTCTCCAATTCTCTAAGAAAAAGAAATTTACAGAAAGAGATTTAGATTTATTACAAGGTTTTTCTCATCAAGTTGCAATTGCTTATAATAATGCCAAGCTATATAAAGAAGCTCATACAAGATTAAATAAGGTTACACAATTAAGTAATGAATTAGAGGAGAAAAATAAACTTCTTCAACAAAGAATCAACGTGCATGATACATTAACCCAACTCTCCTTAAATAACAAAGGAATTAAAGCGATTATTTACGAAACAAACAGAATGCTTGGGATGCCAGTTGGCTATGTTGATTTTTTAGACGGTGAGTTCTACCCTAGGAATCAAAATCAAAAAAAATTTAGTATTGATCACATATCGAATCTAATTTCGATTCATAAAAATTCTCCCGCATACATTGAAATGAATAATCAGGATTATTATTTTTATCCGATCATCGTTGGTACAGCATTATTAGGTTGCATTATCATTACTCTTTCCCACCCACTTTCTTCAATGGATACTATCACAATTGAACAAAGTGGTTCAGTTCTTGCATTAGAACTTGCAAAAAAAATATCTATGACTGAAATTCATTACAAAAAAGTTCAGGAATATTTTAATCAATTACTTGAAAATCACGATCACAAAACTTTGATTGCAAAAGGCCATAAATTTAATTTAGAATTTTCTACCTACACATTTGTTGTTTTATGTGAAATTCCAGATCTTTTTGAACCTTTTGAAATCGAGGCAAGAATTCAACGATTATTATCAAAAATTAAAAAAGGATTTCCAAAAATTAATAAGTTAATTTTCGGATTTCATAACAAAGTAACTTTACTGTTTTCAGTACCAAATACGAAGGACGTAAACAGAATCATACATCATATTAAAATGATTATTGAAGATGAGGAAAGATACGATAAAAACGACATACGCATAGGCCTTGGTACTCCATATAAAGAAATTAAAAATATCGTAAAGAGTTATAATGAGGCGAACAAAAGCTTAGCTTTTTTAATAAATAGAAATAAATTCGGGTTGATTCGTTATGAAGAAATAGGAGTAAATAGATTTTTCTTAAATCAACCTATTCAAGAGATAGAGGAGTTTACTGAAGAAATCTTTTCCCAGTTACGATCTGAAAAATTACAAAATAAAGATTTAGAAAAAACTCTAATGATCTATATCTCATCAAATAAATCTGCTACTGAAACAGCAAAGACACTTCATATTCATATCAACACACTTTACCAGCGTTTAAGAAAAATAGAAGAATTATTAAACATAAGTTTTAATAATGCTGAAGACATGTTGAAAATCCAGTTAACCTGTCATTTAAGAGAGACCTTTGAATAATAAATATTTTGTAAACGAGCACTTTCAGAGACCGGACGTTGATCATATTATTCATTATAGAAAAAATTCTTAATTTCAAACTCATGTCTCACATAAGACTAATGAGCAAAACATAAATCTAGATAATAATGGAATTTAATGTATCAATTATTAATTATTCGACAAAAAAAGTTTTGAAACGGAATATGGGCAGACTCTTAACTGGTCACCTCTATTAGGTTGATCCCAACCCCTTGATATTAAAGGATTTGATCCTTGTTTAGACGATGACCTGTGAGGGACATGAATAACTGGATCATACTTTGGCGACCTACCTCTGAATACGTATCTTTCACCAAATCATAAATGAAAGTGAAGTCAATGGCTGCATCAATTTAAAACAAAAAAGACTGACTATAAATAGTCAGTCTAAAGGTGACGTCAGGTGCTTCCTCACGTCTTATATATATTATGCATGTGTTTGGACAAGCGTTACTCTATCTATTAATTTATGAATAGTACAATTTTCTTCATAGTCAAACACCTCATCCTTTATGCTAATATATCGTCTGTCACTTGGTAAGTAGAGATATTGACAAGGTTGTGTTCAATGTTATTAAAGTTACACATAAAACAGCAAGGTCCTTGTCCAATGTTTAGTAAGTCACCAAAGCTGATAATATAATATTCTTCTCTAATCAAGGAGACTACTTTAGTCCAGAAAGTAGTTAAAGGGGGAAGGTTTAAAATATACTTTTAATGACAATAAAGGTATTTTATTGGTTTTTACGGCCTTTCTACAAATTGTAAAAGTTCGTCATCGGGACCGTGAAATAATATCATACGCCCTCCATCAAGAGTGGGTTTCGGCTCATCGCTTAGAAATTTAATTCCTTTTTCCATATAATATCCAATAGTTTCATTAAGATGATTAACACTAAAAGCCAGGTGATTCATTATTCCAAACGGTTGGTATTTTACAATCGGTTCAAAATCCTGAATTAATTCAATCTCTACATCAGGCTGCAAGTCTAAATACAAAAAAGCCATTTCACGATCAGGTCCACTTCCTCTTAAGCGCAATTTTAGCCCCAATATTTCCGTATAAAATCGGATTGATTTTTCAATATCTTTAACAATTATTGCGGTATGTTCTATTTTTCGAATCATAAATTTAATCTCTTTTCTTTTTTTATTTGAATTATTTCCATTTTATTAATTGCAAGGTTAGGAGTGACTCAGTCCCACAGTAGGCCATTTTCTTCTATTATGATTTTATGGGCGAGTAATTCCTATTTTCTCTTAATGCCTGTAACCATCGTTGTGAATTTTCATAGCAATCTCCTATTTGCAATATTTTTTTATCAGAGAAAGGTTTTCCAATGAGCTGAAGACCTATGGGAAGGGTATCCATTGTAAAACCACATGCAACTGATAGCGAAGGGAAACCTAAAATATTTGCAAGCGGTGTTTTCCCTAGTGTAAACATATTGCTGATTGCCTGTTCAGGTACCATTGTACCTATTTTAAAAGGCCGTTGAATGTTAGTTGGCCCAATAAGAGCATCAATGTCTTTCATTTGCTTAATGGTTTCTTTGACAAACTGATCTCTAATCCTATGGGCATTAATATATGATGTAGCAGAAACTTCTCTCCCGAATTGAAATCTATATTTTAAATCATTTCCGTACAACTCTCCGTGTCTTCTCAATAAAGGCTGATGAAAGGAGACAACCTCTGATTGAGCAATACACTTCAGGGCATTTAGTGCTTCCTCAATACCCGGTAAATGAATTGGCACTATTTCTGCTCCAAGTGCTTCTAATTGGTCAAAGGCTTGTTCAATGATCTCTTTTATATCTTGATCGATCCCAGAAAACATATATGGTTCATAGATACCAAATTTGATACCTTTTAAATCATTCAATAATGAATAGTCTGATATTTTAAATTCATCTCTTTTTACGGTTGAACGATCATTAGGATCGTATCCTCTCATCACTTCAAGCATAAATGCAGCATCTTTTACTGACCTTGTCATAGGACCGACGTGATCTAATGACCAACTGAAAGGAAGGCAGCCCTCCCGGCTTACAAGACCATATGTTGGTTTAAAACCGACTGTGCCACAAAAAGCTGCAGGTAGGCGAATGGAACCGGCAGTGTCTGAACCAACAGCACCAAAAGCCAAACCCGTTGCTGTCGCTACTGCTGAACCTCCGCTTGAACCACCAGGTATTCTGGTGATATCCCAAGGATTCTTAGTACTTCCATAGTGAGGATTTTCAGTTGTTGCTCCCATAGCAAACTCATGCAAGTTTGTCTTCCCAATAATAATAGCGCCAGCCTGTTTTAGCTTTTTTATTGAGGTTGCATCTTCATTAGGTACCCAGTCTTGGAAAATTTTAGATCCTCCAGTTGTTAGGACTCCCTTTGTTTGTAAGATATCTTTTACAGCAATCGGAATTCCATGCAAAGGACCTCTAATATGATTTTTCTGACTTTCTATTTCTAATTGCTTAGCCTGCTCCATTGCTTCTTCTTCCATAACGGTTATAAATGCATTAAGGACGGGATCATGTTGTTTAATACGGTGGAGTGTTAACTTTGTCAACTCGACTGGCGATAGCTTTTTATTTTTAATGGCTGAACTAGCTGCTTCAATTGTTTCAAAAAGAATATCATTCACTGTTTAGTCTCCTCAAAATCTTCAAGGTTAAATATAAAGGCTGGTTCCGAGTTTATAAGTTCCAGTTCTTTTTGGTTAAGGATTTTACCCAAAAATTCCACTAAAGTCATTAAATCACTACTTTCTATAGAAAATTTCAATAAAAGCTTCATGCCTTATTTCTAATCTTAGACACTGTTACAGAACCTTCTGCGAATTGTTTATACTAAATGTTTCGATCTTTTCTAACGTATTAGAATCTCCTTTATTACCTTCATGGCATTCCCACCAGAAACTTTAACAATTTCCTCTATTGAATAATGATTTTTAATCATCCAGCCAATCATATTTTTCATTGCTTCTGCAGGATTTTCGAGACCCTTCACATAAGAAGATTCCTCAAATATTTCTCCACTGTGCGAAGCTGAGATTCCTAACATGTCGTCAAAAGCATGCTGTAAGGCTACATGGTCACCAAAGAATGTATCTGGACCAAAGCCAACATGATTGATACCTACTAAATTCTTAATATACTCAAAATGCTCCATTACCGTATTGATCGAATGAGTAGGTGAATTCTTTGTTAACGTGGTATTGGGAGCAGCACAAATACCAATAATTCCTCCTTTTTCTGCACAAGCTTTTAATACATGGTCTGGTTTCATTCTCGGTGTGTTCCATTTTGCTCTTGCACCTGCATGTGTCATGAAAACAGGATGTTGACTTGCCTCGATCACATCTAAACTAGTTTGATCTCCACAATGAGAAATATCAATGATCATACCTATTGTGTTCATTCTTTCAATAACACGGTGTCCAAAGTTAGTTAAACCACCGTCTCTCTTTTCTGTAAGGCCAGTACCAAGTGTATTTGATTCATTGTAGGTTATCCCCATACAACGAATCCCTAAACCATATAAAATATCAACACGATCCAGTTCGTTTTCCAAAATACTAGCTGCTTCCAAGGATGGAAGAATTGCTGTTTGTTTCTGCCCCTTAGCTTTTGTTAAATCACTATACGTACTTGCAATATAAACAGTTTTTTGATGATAAATATCTGCATAGCGCATTCCCAATAAATAAATGATATCGTCCCATTTCAAACCATTTTTCGATGTAATTGTTGAAATTCCATCCATGAAATTTTCAAACATAACATCAATTCCAGATTTAGAAATTCCCTCATAATGAAAAGCTGTATGAAGACTACTGCAATAAGGAAGTATATCCTTAGATTTTCTTGGAACAACAAAACCATGATCTCTAAGAGAAACAATAGGATATTCTGTTAATACTTCACTCAGCAAATTATTTTCTTCATCTGTTAAGTGTAGTGAATACTCTGAAACTCTATGAATTTCAGTGGATAGCTCATATTGTTTGTAATCCTTGCTTGCCTTTAAATAATTAAAGGATGTATAACCATCATATGGTTTCTCATTCATCACTGCTTTTTTTCCAATACTTTCTTTTGAAATTGTTCTTTTATTGGAAATGCTTCTTGCCATGATTTTTGATTATTGTCATAGAGACCATCGCTATACAATGTTTTTAATGAATCGTTCTCTAACTTTAATGGCTCCTGCCCCTCCTGGAATGCTTTTACTTGTTGCAGCAAGATGCGTCGCATATGAATGACCGGTAAGTCACTTGTCCCAAGATGCTCAATTGATCGGTCAACAATAGGACCCATCGTTTCAGTCGCTGCATGGTCTTGATTCGCTATCCCACGAATACCTGTGAAATTTCCTGTTCTTTGCAAATCACGATCTTGTCCATACTCGTTTTCAAGATTGATTTGTTTTTTGAAATCTTCATCCAGTTTTAATCCCCGACGATCATGTTGAGCTTGTACATCAATCACCCGGTCATGCGCAAACTGCACATCCCATGACCATGTACTGTAGTCATCCCGTGGAATAAAAGCATGCCACATTCCGTCTTCACCCCCAAACCTCGGTGGAAATGTATAAAATGGGAATATATAATGGATCTCCATGAAAGCATTTTCTTTTTCAGTCCCGATTCCTACGGCTATACACCGCTTCCCATAATTCGTATCCTCTACTGCTTGTTTTACTGGTGGGTTTTTTACAAGCGGATGATCTGGATCTATTCCTAAATCACTGCTTAAAATACCTTCTTCTACTTCTTGTGTACCATGTGCTTTATGTAAGAATGCAGCATGTACATAATCCAAGTCATTTTCCATTACTTGTGCATAGTTACATTCTTGCCAAACTCGCTCTACCAATTTGTTTTCTTCTGGTAGCCCCATCCAATAAAATTCAGGAAATGGTGGTTGCTTTTCCGGCGGACCCATATATGTCCATACAATTCCGCTTACTTCCTTAGTAGGGTAGTTGTTCAACTTGATCGATTGTCTGAATTTTCCGTCTTTTTCTTCAGAAGGAATTTCCATACATTCTCCATCCGTATCAAATTTCCATCCGTGATACATACACCGGATGCCGCATCCTTCATTAATTCCAAAATAAAGAGAAGTACCACGGTGTGGACACCGTTCATCGATCAAACCTACTTTTCCTTCTGTATCACGAAAGGCAATCAAATCTTCACCAAGCAACTTTACCCTTTGAGGTTTACCATCACTTTTTAATTCGTTAGACTTTAGAGCAGGAATCCAGTATCTGCGAAATAATTGTCCCATCGGTGTTTCAGGGTTTGTTTGAGTAAGTAATTGATTATCCTCTTTTGTTAACATGTTAATTCCCCCTATATAATTAAATGCTTTACAAAATAGTAATTGAAACAATATTCAAAAAATTAATTCATAAATACATCATAGGTTAACTATTAAAATCATACAATTTAGATTTAGGTCGGAAAATATTAATTTTTCGGCCTAATCGTACAGTTAAAATTCCCTGTTACTGAAAATAAGAAAGCGAATTTTACAGAAATTCAAATCAGCAATAGATTTTCTATATTTCATAAGATACAAAGCAGTTAGCTATCGACCTTACCTTTCACAAAGTTACTAAAATGAATTAAAAGTATTCTTATAAGTTGATAAAATCTTTACACAATAAAAAAACCTGTTGTAGATAGACTTGTTTTGTTCCCTAAACAAACAAGTCTTCTACACAGGAATTCTTACAACCACATGGAAGAGGACGATAAAAGAAAAATAATCAATCCAACCATAAGTATGAACATCTATCAGCAATGGCTTAGAACAAAACGCTTGAAAAAATATTATTAAATGATGTAAGTATTATCGATGGTTGGACTACTTCTAAATATTAATTTATATCACTTTAGAATTCCACGTTCATTGATTCTTATCTTACCAATTGCAGCCGATGAAGCTTCATTGGCTATATACTTCTCAAATTCATTGTTATGCTCACCTAGCAATGGAGGCCTTTGGGATATTTTCCAAGGAGTTTTATTAAAAATATAAGGAGCTCCTGGGTAAGTAAAGGACTCATTTAATTCCGGGTGTCGAACATTAACAAAAGTATTCCGATCTTCAACCAAGTGTTCGTCTTCCAACATATCTTCAGGTGCACGAACGGGTGCCCATGGAAGGCTGATGCTTTGCGCATAATGGAATATATATTCTGAATCATGCTCTAAGCAAAAACGTTCTAACACTTCACATACATATTCCATATGTGTAGCGCGAAAATGATCATCCACATATCTCTCGTCTTCCAATTCCCCTTCCATTCCCTTTGATTTAAGCCAGGTCACCAAGTCTCGCCAACGCCCGGAACTTAAATACGTATTCAAACAAAGAATGTAACGACCGTCTTTACATCTGAAATTCCAGCGGCTTGACCTGTTTGGCAGGGCATGTCGTCCAGTTTGACGGTTAACATGTGCTTTTTGATATTCCCAGTACGGAATGGACATTTCTGTTGAAACCGTAACACAGTCATGAACCGAAATATCTATATACTGCCCGCCCCCGTCTGCTATATCTCGATAAAATAAGGCACTAATAACTCCCATAGCAGCAAAATATCCCGATAAGTGAGCGGATTGACCTCCTGTCGGGGCAATTGGCGGCGCATCTTTCACATCGTCATAGCCAGTTACAGCCATAATTCCACCTAGAGCAAGCTGGATCAAATCACTAGATTCATACTGACTCCAAGGCCCGGATTGTCCAAAAGGGGTTATCGAACAATAAATCAAACCTGGGTGTAACTTAGAGAGATTCTCAAAATCAAGGCCCCATTCTTTCATCTGTCCGGGCTTGTAATCCTCCAGAACAACATCAAATTCGGACACTATATGGGAAAAACGCTGCTTATCAACTTCAGTTTGCAGATCAAGTGTTACTGATTTTTTAGAAGTGTTATAATGCCAGAAGTATAAACTTTTATTCACGTCAGGCTCATCTTGATAAAATGGGCCAACATTGCGTGATTGAACGCCTTTCGAAGGTTCTACCTTAATAACTTCCGCTCCCATATCCGCCAGTAATTTTCCGGCATACTGAGTCAATTGGTCACCGATTTCCAATACTTTAATTCCATCTAAAGCTCCCTGAATCATTTTGTTATCACTCCTTTCACCATAATGGGCGGATAGCCTTAATCTCATCCTTCGGCATATCTTCAGGCCATAAAACTCCTTCATTTGTCAATCGCTCGATTTCGTCTTGACTGTAGCCTAAAATCGTTCCAAACACATAAGTATTATCTTCTCCCATTAGAGGTCCTGATTTTTTGAGATAGGGCTGCGTTTTAGACATTTTAATAGGAATGCCTTCAAAGGATCGTATGCCAAGTAATGAATGCTGAAGGTTTTCAAACAATCCTCGTGATCTCAGCTGAGGATCATTTACCATAAGATCCTCATTCATCTGCACGGCTCCACATACGATTCTATGGCTCTGTAGCAGTTCCATCACTTCATATTTGTCACGCTCAATCGTATATGACTCAATATTTTTATCTAATTCATCTTGATGGGCCAACCGTCCCTCAAACGTGTTAAATTTGTCATAATTTGTCCATATAGGATTTCCAATTGCTTGTTTGAAAGCATTCCATTCGTCATCAGTGAAAATAGCAATCGTACACCAGTCATTCTGACCACCACCCGCACAGCGATAGCTGTTATGTGGACATCCTATTTGTCCTCTGTAGCTGTTTTCCGGTGTTGCTTTGGAGACTATCGAACGATTCCCTGGTGGAAATCCTGGTCTCTTGGATGATCGTTTATTCACTGTATAATCCAGGAGATTTGCTCCGGTTAGGTGCATCGCAGTTTCAACCTGTGAAATATCGATATATTGCCCTTTCCCCGTACGTTTTTTGTGATAGAGCGCAGTCATTACAGCATAAGCACCGGTATAGCCTGCTACCACATCTAAAATGGAATATCCCCAACCCGAAGGATGAGTATCCGGAAGTCCAGAAGTATAGGTCATCCCAGATAAGGCTGCGGCGGTCGGACCCCATGTTCCGTACTTTTTATTTCGACCGCTATGACCTAAACCAGATATACTCTTATAAATGATTCCTGGAGAAATCTTTTCTAAAGTCTCGTAATCAAGTCCCCATTTTTCAAAAACACCTGCGCTGAAGTTCTCTGTTACTACATCTGATTTTTTCAACAATTCATGAATTAGTTCCATGCCACGTTCTGATTTTACATTTAACGTTATCCCTCTTTTTCCAGCGCTTAAATTGTTAAAAAAAGCACCATTATCGAGTCCCGGTTCATCCTCCTTAGCGTACATGGAAAAACGCATAGCATCGGGGGTCTTCGGCCATTCAACTTTAATAACCTCCGCTCCAAAGGAAGCTAAAATTCTGGTCGTGGTCGCACCGGAGACACTCCATGTGAAATCTAAAACGCGAATTCCTTTTAGAACTTCTGCCTGGTTCGTCATAAATTTCTTAACCCCTTTCAGACGGTTTCCAATTCACCAAAGTAATTTCATCATTTACTATTTCAAAAGCAACTTCCATTCTCATCCCGCAGTGCACCTTTGTAGGATCCATACCTACCGTATTGCCTAG
The DNA here is from genome assembly GCF_002243645.1 of Peribacillus simplex NBRC 15720 = DSM 1321. Taxonomy (NCBI): domain Bacteria; kingdom Bacillati; phylum Bacillota; class Bacilli; order Caryophanales; family Bacillaceae; genus Peribacillus; species Peribacillus simplex. Next base: position 500,317 of record NZ_CP017704.1, read on the forward strand.
CATTCTAATTCCTTCTCCTAAATCAACCACTACTAGTGCGTATGGTACTTTATCCTTGTAGTAAGGGAAAAAGCCTCTATAAACGATATTGTAAGTATAAATTTCTCCTATACCTTTAATCGGTACCCATTCTAGTTCGGCACCAGGGGCATAAGGTGAAACAAATCTTGGAGGCCAAACTTTCTTTTTTGTTTCTGTGCATTCTTGAACAATTAGTTTTCCAGATCGCGCCGCTTCCCAAAATGGTGAAAACAAATCCCATTCCCTGTCCCAATGGTCTATATTACGATTAGGTAACGGACGAAAAAGAATATCTAAATTTTCCATTTTAACAACTCTCTTTCTTAAGGGTTTATTTAAAGAGTTAATTGTGCAGAATAGCAATTGAACCATCGCTAAGATCCCCATAACCTGTGACAATACCAATCTTTGCATCATCAACCTGAGCTTCTCCAGCTTCTCCTCTTAATTGATAAACTGCTTCAACAACATGATTTATTCCAACAATGTGTGCTTGGGAAAGCAGCCCACCATGTGTATTGATAGGCAATTGTCCCCCAAGACTAATCCGGCCATTTTTAGTAAATTCCGGCGCTTCACCCCGAGCACAAAAGCCCATTTCTTCAAGTTGCCTAAGGACAATAAAAGTGAAGCAATCATAAATTTCTGCAAAATCAATTTCTTCATGTCGCACTCCAGCCATGTCAAATGCACGTGGTGCAGCATGGGTAATCCCCATATCTAAAATGTCAGGACGCGTAGGCATATCATCTGGATAAGTCGGATGACCTTCAGCGATTCCGCCTATATAAACAGGTTTTTTAAAACGATATGCATTTTTCTTAGAGGTGACAATTACAGCGCCTGCACCATCCACTTCTAGTGAGCAGTCTAATAGCCGAAAAGGAGAAACAAGCATAGGAGAGTTTTGGTAATCCTCTGATGTCATTGGGCGTCCTCTCATATATGCTTTTTTATTCAACTGAGCATGTTCCCTACAAGTCATAGCTACAATCTGCATGCCAACTGGATCAGGATTATATTCATGAAACCATCTATTTGCATGAAGTGAAAAATATTGCAATGGAACCATTAAGCCGTATGGATATTCTAAGTTATCACGATACTCGGAGTTAGGCATAAATTCATTATTTAAATCTAGAATACTGGGATCCCCCGCACCCAGTCGTGGACCTGAATAGCCTTTTTGTCCTGTAGCAACAAGCACATAATCTGCGATTCCTGCATCCACTGCTAATGCTGCAGTCTGAATGGCTGCGATGGAACTGGCCCCTCCCATTTCATGACGTCCGGTGAATTTAAGTTCTTTCATTCCTAATCCATGAACAAACTCCTCATGACGAACATTATATTTCCAGGGAGAAATTACACCGTCTATCTCAGAAGGATCAATCCCAGCGTCTCTACAAGCATTAAGAGAAGCTTCAATACAAAGATGTGCTAATGCCTTGGATGTGCCTCTTACATAATCTGTTTCCCCAACACCCACGATACATGCTCTATCACTTAAAGACCGTTCCATTTCTCTTACCTCCATTTTCTCTCCATAGCTGTCATTTTGTCGCTATGGCTAATTAAAGACAATTAACTTGAAACATGCTTTATTAATTATTTAAAACTAGAAAACTTAGTATCTAGCTGCATATTACAGGTAGAAACTAGATCCTCTATGTTTTTAACAGTTCACCAGCTTGTTATTAATTATTAAAAACAAAATGCTACATTGTACTAACAAAATCTGATATCTTAATATTAAGTATAATCTGAATATTAAATATATTAAACGACATAATGAGTAGGAAAATAGGTATAATATTGTATTATTCTGTAGTTAAAATAAAAATCAATAAATAATTATGGTAGTACATAAGTAAAAATGCTATTAATAGGAGGCTGATTATGGCAGTTAAAGCAAATAATATAACCTTGGGCGATTTATTTAGGATCGATGCCGAAATGGATAACTTTCTTCAGTCTCAACGAATGTTTATTTCTAGTGCAGATGCTTGGGGGACCTTAATTAAGGATTTGACTTTGACTCTTGGAATCGAACGGGCAAAGCGCTTTTTATTACGCTACGGGTATCAATGCGGTAGACATGAAGCTGAAGTATTAAAAGATATGTTTGAGTGGGAAAATAAAAAGGAATGGGTTCTAGCAGGAGTCACCATGCATAACCTTTCTGGACGTACATCATCTGTTCCAACAAAGGCGAAAATAGATACCGAAACTGGAGAATTCGACGTTGAAGGTTTTTGGTATAATTCCTATGAAGCAAAACAATACTTACAACATTTCCCTTTTCACTCTGAACCTGTCTGCTACTTTTTGGAAGGTTATGCAAGTGGCTACTGCAGTACATCTTTTGGAAGAAAAGTAGTCTTTAAAGAAATAGAGTGTATCGGAAAAGGTGATAAACATTGCCATTTCGTAGGAAAAACTTTGGAATTATGGGGTGACGAAATTTCTATCGATTCTGTTGATTATGCCCGAGAGGATATTGGTGATGAACTTGATTGGGCCTACAAGCGGATTGAAAGTCAAAGTGAAATTTTAAAGCGAGGGAATATCTTAAGTAACCAATTGACACAAATAGTTCTACAAGGAAAAGGTCTTGGCGAAATAGCCCAAACCCTCGGAAAAAGCCTTCAATGCGGAATAGTAATTTCCAATCAGTATTTTGAGACGATTACGGAGTATGGACAAGTATTCAACTATTCTTTAAAAAATATCATTGACAACAAAGAAAAACTTCGTGCATCCGACCAAAAAAAAATGGAAGAAATGATTAATAAACAAGCAACAATTCAACTAAATACCCTAGAAGAACAAGAATTCTTCAAATTCCCATTAATCACTCCAATTGTCGTCCAGAATAATATATACGGATATATTTCAATAATAAAAAATTCAAAGGAAATAGAAGAACTCGAGCCTTCTTTTATTGAAAGAGCCGCAAATATTTGCGCTCTTCATTTACTAAATGAAAAAACGGTCATAGAAACTGAACACCGTATGAAAGGTGAAATGCTTAACGAAATATTACTCCAGCCAAATCTAGATTCAAGTATTGCAAAACGACTATCTTATTTAGGCTACTATCTTAATAAACCTCATTTTGTGTTTATATTTCGATTACAAAACCAAAATCTTCTCTTTAAGAATGATAAATTATTAACTAAAGAAAAAGATCTAATCGCTAATATTCTAAGGAAACATTCAGAATATGAGGAGCAAAAAATTTTGGTTTCAAATTACTTTGGACAAATACAAGCGCTAATACCCGAGGATATATTAGTATCTCGTAAGATTAGTGCACAACAATACGGCGAAGCAATAATGGAAGAAGTAAAGCGAATTATTCCCACTTCTCAACTATTAATTGGTATAAGTAACCTTTGCTTAGATATCAATAATTTCCACCATGGATTTAAACAAGCGAAAAAAGCATTAGAAATTGCACAAATCACAAATCAGCAACAACGGGTTATCTTATTTTCGGAACTAGGTCCTATTTCTATTTTATTAGATGCACGAAATCCAGAGGAATTAGAAAGTTATGCCGATAAGGTTTTAGGGCCTATGTATGATTATGATGTTCGGAAATCTACAGAACTATTAAAAACTTTATATTTCTATTTAGATAACGAATGTAATTTACATAAAACTGCTCGTTATATGAACTTATCGATTGGTGGAATGCGTTACCGCCTGTTAAATATATCAGAACGATTTAACATTGATATGATGAATTCTAGTACTCGGCGCGAAGTACAATTAGCCTTAGATATATACCTCGCATTTGGTAAACTACCCTTTATGCAAATACAAGATAAAATTTGAGATATATTATTGTATAGATTGTTTCAATCTTCTATTTTACCTTTACCCAATGATAGTTAGTAAAGGTTCTAATGTTTTTTGTTTTGATGTTCCCTAATATAAAAAATTAATAAGAGAGGACATTTTTTGAAAATGTCCTCTCTTATTTTGGCAGAATCCTAATATGGTATATATAATAATTGGTAATTATTAATATTCCATTCCTGAAAGAATTTCTCTATGCATTTGCCTTTTCCGTACTCTTTAATACCATCTTCTGTTTACAAATTTCAGAATCCACACTAACATTTGAAAGATTCTTAAGTAAAATGGTCCCCACTAAGCTTACCACCGAAGTAAAAGCTATATAAAAACCGATAGAATATATGGATCCAGTAGTTTGTATTAGATAAGTACAGACCATTGGAGCAATGCCTCCAGCAAATACTGCAGGTATTTGTGTTCCCAATGAAGCGCCACTATAACGTAGTCTGGCGGGAAAGGCCTGAGCTACTAGAGCTGGTTGAGCACCAGCTTGTATATTATGTGGGAACATCGATAAGAGGGTTGCAAGTAAAATTATGCCTGGAACACCAGTATTCATTAATCCGATATATGGAAATGCAAAGAGAAGGGTCGCAATGACTCCCACAATATACAGACGTTTAATCCCAACCTTATCAGAAAGGTAACCAAATAAAGGAATGTTGATACACATTAATACGCTTGCAAGTATATTGACATTCACCATATATTCCGAACTTACATCAAAATTATTTATACTATAATTTATCATAAAGGTTGTAAATATAGCAAAAGGTGCATGTTCAGAGAATTTTGCTAACCCAGTATATAAAACTTGCTTAGGGTATAACTTAAGTACTTCCAAAACCGGCATTTTAGAGACCTGATTTACCTCTTTAACTTGACGGAACGAAGGAGTTTCTAAGATTTTATTCCGAATAATTACACCTGCGGCCAAAAGTAGTAAGCTTGCAAGAAATGGAATTCTCCACCCCCAAGTATAAAAACTGTCATTTGAAATATATAGACACAATCCTACTACAGCAGAGGATAATAACATACCTGCTCCTACCCCTGCATTTGGCACGCTTGCCATGAACCCTTTTTTCTTTTCGCTACCCCATTCCATTGACAACAGAATCGATCCTGCCCATTCTCCTCCGACTCCAATTCCTTGAATTAGACGAAGAATAACAAGTAAAATAGGAGCCCAGATTCCAATGGTCGCAAAGGTAGGCAATAACCCCATAAGAAAACTGCTCAAGCCCATCATCCATAATGTTATTACTAGTGCATTTTTCCTTCCAATACGATCACCATAATGCCCAAAGATAACCGCACCTATTGGACGTGCCAAGAATCCGGTCGCGAAAGTAGCAAAGGATAACAATGTAGCGATAAACGGATCCGAATCTGGGAAAAACAATTTAGGAAAGATTAATGCAGAGGCAGTTGCATATAGAAAGAAGTCATACCATTCGATTACTGCTCCAAAAGTAGAGCCTACAAGCGCCCTTCTTTTCATTTTTTTATTAGAAAGTTCATTCCCCATATCTTTAGTTTTTTTAGACAAATCATCACACCTCCATTTTTAATCACAGTCAAGTTAACTGATAAATTGCATCTAAGGTGTTAGAAATCCTTTTTTTCCGCCTACTTAAAATACTTTAAATAAGGCACTTTACCTAAAGATTCATTAATTATTTCAAAGACCCACCTCATTTCAATGATTCACTTTATTATTCAGATTATACAGAAAATTAAATCTACTTGTATGCTACATATTCTGTAGGAATTCTTTTTTCATTCTATACTTTTCTGTTGAACTTGAAATAGGTACTCACTTTAAAGTTAGTCATGGATATGCACTTGATTTAAGTTGCTAATTCTAAAAGGTTAATCATTGTTTAACCCTTAAGTAGTTTTGAACACTTTTTGCAAATTAATTACAAACACTAGTAGTCATTTAATCCCCCCTACCTACTTTTTCGTTTAAATGTTGCCTTTGGTAACCATTATTATTTTATAGAAAAATATTAGTTGCGAAGGAGATGTTTGAGGAATTTCGTTCAGGACGTTCGTAAAATGTTTTCATAATTTGGCGAACGTAAATAAGGGCTGTTTTGGTCAAGGATTCCACTATTCGTTAAAGTGTACTTTTACGAACGTTAGCGACAATGCTAAACCGTCCATTTCGGAATTTTATACGCTAAGAGAATTTCAACTTAAATAGTCGATCTCCTCTACGTGAACTGACCCCCTAAAGTTAGACAGGTTATATCGTTAGGCAGCCTGTTGGGCATGAGCTCGGTATTGTACCGGGCTCATGCCTTTTAATTTTGCAAAGAACTTCCATTTAATGTAAATAGCGGGTGGGGTATTGGTAATACGATTTATGAGGCACGTAATAATGCCGTTATTGCCAATCGCCAAACGAAAGGGAGTATCAGCAACGTATCATTCATTGTTACTGAAAATGAACAAATCATAGGTCCTTTAGGGGAAGAATTATGTTTGAATTATTCTAATACGATAGAACCTTTTATTGAAAAAATAAGTAAACAGACGGGCGTCTCTACGTTGCATATACAAAAAATTCTTGCTGTAATTTCAAAAGTACATACTAATGAATTATCCGCAGAAGATATGGCTGCATATTCGGGAGTTACGTTAAGAAGTGCCTATCGAATTTTAAATAAGCTAGAGGTAAATGGATATGCAAAAATTTCATTTATACAGCAAAAAAAATTAAGGGGTAGACCTAAAAAAATCTATAAAATAACCTTAGATCAAGTTCTCAATAATGATAGAAACGGGGAGACAAGCTAAAACTTGCTGTAAGCAATCAAGAAATAACTGATAAACAATAGAGGACAATTGTAAGGAATATGCTTACGGAGGCTGCGCGATACGAAGCTCTTGCGCAGCTTTTGTCATTTGCTCTAACTTAGCGACTTTTCGAAGATAATGCAGATGTAGCTGTTCCTATTTGGCATCTCTCGTTTCTTGTCATGATATTAGCTGGTCTTTGTAATGAACACTTAGACGTGAAAAGAGCGCACTCCTAACTCCGGAAAAGCGCCCAATTGTTGAACAAAGGTCAAATAGCACTCTTCAACTATCCTGCCCCGTTCGTATTATAAGGTCAGCCAGTTATTTCTGGTTGAACAATTCTTATATCGATATATGATAACGGTAGCCGAGATAGAACGTACCTGCCCAAGAAACCTTGATGAATGAATAAATAGAAAAGGCATGTTTTGAAATAAGATTAATCAAAACATGCCCTTATAATATTTAATTGGATCATTCTTTTATAAAAAAGATTGATTATTTTTGTGTTCCTTCATCAACAAACGCACCCGTTAGCCATCCATGAATCGCAAAAGTCGGCGATTCACCACAAAGAATGAAAATGGTTAGGTAGTGTCAATACTGATACTGACCTTAATCCAGTCAACCCTAATCCATATACTAATTAATTAACGCTCTCCTCTTTTTTTTAACGATTGAGCAGGGTCTTCTTAAGTATTGTCATTTTTCCATTCTTAAAAAAACTTATTTTCATGTTAGTTCTATAAGAAAAGCGATAATTATTCAAGGATGACACTCTTAAATTAATTAAAAAGCAAATAAAATATTAATAGTTAGAAATTTCTATTAGATTTCCAACTGGATCCCTAGTATAAATAGAGGTCATCGATCCTAATGCTCCTGTTCTTTTTACTGGACCTTCTTCAATATGTGCTCCGTAACTGTCTAAATGTTCTATCACATCTAACATAGGAACATCTGTGATAAAACATAAATCAGCAGTACCAGACATGGGTGTTTTTGCTTTTGGTTCGAATTCTTTGCCTACTTCATGTAGGTTTATTTTCTGCTTTCCAAAATGTAGTGCCTTTCTGCCCTCTCCAAATGTGATAACTTCCATTCCTAAAACTTGGTTATAAAATTCACATGTTTTATCAATATTCTTTACAGTCAAAACCAAGTGATCTAATCTAGAGATTTTCATTGGATCACCCCTTTTTATTCTTTATAGCAAATAATACACTTTCTATTCAGCAATCCAGCTCTTTAGTTTAAGTTCAAACCTCCACAATTTTTTGTTTCCTTTAGTTCACAAACATATTGTCTCTTTATTTAATTCACGATGTAATACATCACCCATACGCTTCATGCCTTCAATGATTTGGTCTTCAGGCATATTCGAGTAATTTAAACGTAAAGTATTCTTCTGTGTGCCATTTGGAAAGAATGGAACACCAGGAACACAGGCGACATTATTTTTTAAGCACTCTGTAAATATATGTTTGGAATCGACTCCCTCTGGGAGCTCAATCCAAATAAATAACCCACCTTCTGGCTTACTGTAAGACAAATTTTCCGGAAAGAATTCTTCCATGCAGTTTAACATTTCTGTACATCTTGCTTTATATACTGCTTTGATTTTTTTTATATGCTCTTCCATATCGTAAAGTTCCATATACTTAGCTGTTATCCTTTGAGCAAAGTTGTCAGTATGTAAATCAGCTATTTGCTTAAAAGCAACGTACTTATCAATAAACGATTGATCTGCACAAATCCATCCAATTCGAAGGCCTGGAGTAAAAATTTTAGAGAACGTGCTCATATAAATTACTCTGTTCTCTGTGTCAAAATGTTTCACTGGCGGGATCCCTTCTCCAGCAAACCTTATAGCTCCATAAGGATTATCTTCTACAATCAGTACATCGTATTGATTAGCAAGTTCAATCATTCTTTTACGTCTTTGAAGTTTTAATGTACGACCTGTAGGGTTCTGGAAATCGGGAATAGTATAGATGAATTTTGCGCTAGGATGCTCTTGCAGTTTCCTCTCTAGCTCTTCCATTATCATCCCATCATTGTCCATAGCTACCTCCACAAAGTTTGCATTGTATGATTTAAATGCATTAATTGCTGCAAGATAGGTTGGACTTTCACAAATAATAGTATCTCCTTCGTTAATAAATAGTCTTCCAGTAAGATCTATTGCTTGCTGGGACCCTGAAGTGATAAGAATATTGTTAATAGTAGAGTTAATCCCAATGGCTTTTAACTTTTGACAAATAGATTCTCTCAACGGGCCATAGCCTTCAGTAGTACTATATTGAAGTGAAGCCGCGCCCTCTTCATTCAATACAACATTACACGCAACTTTAAGGGCTTCTACAGGAAACAGCTCTGGAGCTGGAAGTCCTCCCGCAAAAGAAATGACTTCTGGTCTTTCTGTTACTTTTAATATCTCACGGGTCTCAGAAGATGTAACTAGACGAGCTCTCTCAGCAAACTTATTTTCCATTTGTAAACATTCCTTCCTTTAAAATTTCAATTTCTTTACCTACCCACTTCTGATTTTAATTGAATATTCAGATTTTTTTACAAAGGGCAATGATAAGCCTATGACACCAAATTTAATATTTTCTTTCATCCCCCAACTAGGTTTGAATTATCATAACACGCAAAAAAAAATCCATACAATATTATAATTGTATGGCAAACAATATTTATTTTATATTTCAATTATTTTTCTAAGTATAATAAGAGCTTTTTCAAGTTCCTCTCTCGTTTCTGGAGCACAAATCCCAACACGTACGGCATTTGCTGGTGCGACATTACCTACCGCAAATCGCCCTCCACTATATACCTGTACACCTTGTTCTGCAGCTAGTTGTTCAAATTGGTCACCTGTATACTGATGCGGCAGATGTAACCAATGAAAAATCCCTGTTTCTTCACCTAAACAGTTCTCTTTACCTAAATATTGATTGACCAACTGATTGCGAGCTTTTGTTTCCTCTTTATGAAATGCAACAATGTTTTCAAACTGATTCGATACAATTACTCGTGATGCTAACTCTGCAAGTAGTGGCGATACGGAAATATTTAAATTATAAAGAGCTTTTCGAGTAGAATCCAGGTATTTTAAAGGAACTGCCACATAAGCGAGACGGAGTCCAGGTGCCATCGATTTCGATAAACTCGCTATATAAATCGTATGCTCAGGGGCATATGTCGCTACAGCCGGCAACACTTTTTCTTGGATTAAATGATACGCTCCATCTTCAATAATAAATAAATTATACTTTACAGCAATCTCAGCAATAGCCTTACGAGTTTCAACGCTCATCGTATAAGTCATCGGATTCTGATAATCTGGAATAATATATAATCCTTTAATATTTTCATTTTTACATGCATAAAGAAGTGCTTCCGGACTCATTTCATCAGATTCTGAACGAATCGGTACAAGCTGAATCCCCAGCATCGCGGCTGCTGTCTTTAAGCCTGGATATGTATGGTGATCTACACCAATTCGATCTCCATGCTGACAAAGGCTTGCAAGTGTTGCTGTGATGGCGTTTTGCCCGCCATTAGCAAGTAAGATATGTTCTCTAGTCGTTTCAAAACCGGCAAATTTCAATAATTTGACGCCTGCATCTTTTTGCCAAATCGAATCGCCTGGCCGACTGTATCCAAACCATCTCACACAATCTGATTCTTGTAACATCGATTGCAATAAGTCAAATAAAGGTCCATATGACACACGATCTGGTAAAATTGCTCCCATTTCAATTAAATGCTTTGGCTTTTCTTCTGCAAGCAAATAAGCGTTCGAAATCGCATCATACGAAACATAAGTGCCACTACCAATCGTCGCACTGACCAGTCCTTTTAACTCAGATACTTTAAATGCTTTCGAAATCGTACTTAGATTCACCTCTAAGTAATCCGCTAACTCTCTTTGTGGTGGAAGCTTCGTGCCAGGCACTAAGCGTCCCTCTATAATGTCATATTCTAACTGCTTAGCTAATGCCTGATAAATCGGTCTATCTTCTCGATTTATTGTCGGCTTCCATGTCATTGGATAATCCTCAAACGAATTAATCGGCACATTCCTCATCCTTTTTCATACAATTATAAAATTGTATGGCAACAAATTCAAATCCATAAATTCTTTTAAAATTTTTTACTAGTAGAGTGCGGAATGCTCGTTGCCCTGGAACATTCACGCAGCATGGATATTCCAGAAAGGAACCCATTAGTGGAAAAAACTGTGGAGTTACTTGCAGCCTCCATATTACCTTTTTTTATCCATCATCAACATTCCTTATTAATAAGAGCATTACTCCTTCTTCAACAATCCTGCCATTTAGCTTAATAACATTTATTTCAAATTTTGATCATTTGCACAATCAGTTACTCTAGAATATGGCCCAATTGTTGAACAAAGACCAAACAGCACTCTACAACTTTCCTGCCCCGATAGTTGCATAAAGAAAAAGCTGCCTTAAAGACAGCTCTGATCTTCAGCTAACGCACTCGTAGTTGAAGGTGATTATTATCGGTAATTATTGTGAACAGGTTTAAACAATTCTTCATTAGTATTTCTAACAAGTGAAAAATTGTCTACATTATAGTGACCGTGAAGGGTTTCATTGTGATGAAGGATTATTTGTTTTGCAGATAAGTTTTTGGAATCAGAAGTAGAATGTCCATCACCAACTAATGTTACATCAAAATGATTGATTGTTGCTGTTCTAACAGCTGTATCAATACAATGTTCCGTCTTACATCCCATTATTACAATATGATCTACATTGTTTTTACTTAAATGTTCGTGTAATGGAGTGCCATAAAATGAATTTGTGGCAGCTTTATCAAATATGATAGCAGTTGATGGTACTTTAATATCCCTGTGTATCTGGAATCCAGGTCCTTCTCCATTTGAAACATCTAAATCTCTTATAAAAACAACGGAGATACTTTCATTTATCGCTTTTTTAATTACAGTATTTATGTTATTAACGATTTTTTCTTTCTCAAAGACTCCTTGTTCTTCATTATTACCTTCTATTAATTCCTGTTGAGCATCGATTATCAGTAATGTTTGTTTCAATATTTTCCCCCCTAAAGTTATTAGCAGTTAGTTTTTTCCTGTTTTTTATTAAATATCAGATAGTATTTTAAGCACTTCTTACTAAGCTCTTTATATTTTCGTCAAAAGATTTACTAATACCTTCTTGATCCTGCCCCGTTAGTTCAATAAGAAAAAGCTGTTGCTTTGAAATAAAGTTTGATCAAAAATAACTCACAAACCAGTATTTTACGATAAATAAAAAGAATCAATTTTGAAAAAAGATTGATCAAAATGGATTCTTCTCCAGCAGATTTAAGTTTGGTTTTTATAAAAAAGTTTGATCATTTTCTACCTATGTTGTTCCACAATCGCGCCCGATTCTTGAATAACTCAAGATTAGCTATAAATTCATTCATTTAAAAATCTATAGGACTTTGATATTTAATAATCTTGTTTTAGAGACCATACCAGCACTTTCTAACGTTTGTTTCGAGAGAGTGTTATAATACCAACAACCGCAAATCGGATTTAGATTATTGGCATAACACCATTCCTTTAAATGATGAATTATCGTTCTGCCTATTCCTTTTTTTCTGTATTGTTCATTTGTAAACATGCCGATATTTCCATATCTATCATGTAACTTACTTGTTTCTATAATCCCTATTCCAAGCAGCATACTTCCTTTGGTGTAGGTGAATATTTCCCTATTTTCAATACGTTCCTCCACTTTATCAATGAAGTCCTGACATACCTCAGTTATTTTTGTAGCATCGCTAGGCACCGCAGCTCTGAATTCCCCATCTTTAAATAATTTTCCCTTTAGAATTTCCACTTTGTTATCTTGGAAAAAGTAAGCTTGTTTTTCGATCTTATAATCATGATCTAATACCAAACTTAAAAAAAGTTCGTCGCATGTTGGAACCAGTATTGACCGAATTGAATGATCCTTAAGAACATTGTCAAAAATCTCTTGGGATTTTTTGTAGTATGATAAATCTAAATAAAATTGAGTTAGGTACTGGTTACTATGTATGGCATAATAACCTGCAACGTCAGAGTTGTAACTGATTGTATAAAATACGGAATTGAGAATGTGCTCCTCTAAAAAGGAATCAATAGGAGAACTTAATGTACTAACATATCTTTGGATTAAATCCCCAATATCACTTTGTTTACATTCTTTAAAATAAAAACTCATGTTTGGACACCTCGTATTTTTGTTGATCTCATTAGTACTCATGCAATATATCTTATTACTCATAAAATAAAGAGAATCTATCCAATAAATCATCTAAAAGTATTAGTGTGAAATTCTATTTTAGTTTCGTGAAATCCTTCTCTAACCTCCAAGTTAGTTGTACAATCTTACTTACAATCTGGCCCGTTTGCTTAATAAGAGAAAATCCTACATTATCAAAAATCCACATATAAACGGTTGAACTTTTTTCAAAACGGTAATACATCTTAGGACATACCGAAAAACAAGCATATTCTCCTCTTTCAATTCTTAATAAAATAAAAGGCATCTATGATGTTCACATAGATGCCTTTTTATCTTCCTCATCATATATTTATTGCCCATTAATAAGATGGACCTTTTGGAAAATGTCGATATTTAAATGTTAATAGATACTGAATCCATTATAAATTCAGGTTCTATACTTTATAGTTCTTCGTACATAAACGAGCCAATACGTTTAATTTCTTATATCTATCAAATTATAGGGTGAGTATTGCTTAAAAATTTCGTTTATCTTTTCAGGAATACGAACGGGTCTTCTCTTATGATAACCCCTTTTTCTACCAAACGTTTTTGAAATTACCAATGACTTTATGAGCTGGCATGGCTGAAATAAATGCATGATCATCTATACTTTGTACAGTTTGACATAATTCTGCCCACTGGATATTCACAATCACACAAAGTATGACTTGTTTTTCACTATGTGAGTAAGCCCCTAAAGCTTCCCAAGATGTAACACCGCGATGGAACGCTTGATTGAGGGCTTCAGATATCTCTTCTCCCTTATCCGTCACAATAATTACAGAACTCCTTTCCGCTATATTAAGTAAGGATTCATACGTTTTAGCTCCAACATATAACGAAAGAATGGTAAACATAGCTGCCTGAACATCAAAGATTACAGCAGAAATAGCAACAATAATCAGATTTACGATAAGACCAAATTTTGAAATGGACAAATTTTTGTGTTTAGCAATGATCCGTCCAAGGACATCTAATCCGCCATTTGAGCCTCCTACACGAAGCATGATGGCTCCGCCAGCAAACGAAACTATACCCCCGAATATTGAAGCTAAAATAACATTTTCTGTCCACATGAGACGAATAGGGATAAAGTGTAAGAATATGGTGTCAGAAATGACCGCAAGAATCGTATAAAGGATAAATTTTTTCCCTAAATGGATATATCCTAAGATTAAAAGTGGAATATTATAGATAAAATACTGCACTCCCACTGACCAATGAAAAAAGTGGTACAAAATCATACAAATCCCAATGACACCTCCAGAGAGTAAATTAGCTGGAAGTAATAATGTATTTGCACCTATAGCAATTAATAAGCTACCAAATATGATACTCAATACCTCAATAACAATACGGTATTTCCCTTTATTTCTCATATTGCATCCCTTCTTCAATTTATTGGTAAAATAGAATATTCTCTTTCAGAATTATACATGAAAATTCGATTAAACGTATACTTCTTGTAGGAAAAACTATTCAACAATCTGACCCGTTTGGTACAGAATTCAAAATCACTACTTCGATACTACTCCCCAGTAAGCCATTCAGGTACAATTAATTATTGATATCAAAGGGAGGATAATAATTTATCTGAGGAACTAAATAAAAACACCAATCCATAAATCAAGGACTGATGTTTACTTTATAGGTCCTAAGATAAATCGCTCTCAGGTTCATTTCTGAAAGGCCTCGCTTGTTTGCAGCTCTCTTTATTAAACCTATCTCATAATACATAGCCTCGGAAAGAATGCCCTTTTTTATATTTTTGCTAATCTCCATAAAAAAGCCTGCTAAAAGATCATCAGGTAACTCTTCATATAAAGACACAATGACCTCTCCCCCACAATAAATAGTTAATTACTTAAATTCATCTATAATTGTACCAAGGAAAAAGGTAATAAAGAGCAAATGTTAGTGAATTAATGATAAAAAAGTAACACTTTCACTTATGTTAGTTACTCATTAATAATCTTGATTTCTTTAGCTCATTAAAGATTACACAGGTAAATGAAAGGAGACTTATTGTAGAGTTGAAAAAAAATCCGAGTCATAAGAGCACATATAGTATTATTTAAAGATGCATAAAAAAACACTCCAGTCATTATACGGTTGAATATCCCCACCTGAGCAACAATTTATACGAACATAGCTAAAAAAAAGAGTTGACATAAAACTTGTACCCACCTTAAAGTATAGCTTATACAACAAAAAGTTTCCTAAAGGAAACTTTTTAGAAGGGGGTCAAGTAATGTCTGATGAGAAAAAGGTTTCCCGCAGAGATGTTTTAAAGATGGGGACTGCAGGTGCGTTTGGAATAGCTGGATCTTATTACTTAAATAAAATGACACAAATTCCAACTGTGGCTCAGGCATCCAATGATTCGTCTCATAAGAAGAGCAATCATTCAAATATGAGTGATAAGACAATAACAACTGGTTATAAAATGGCTGAACGGCTCCTTACTGAGTTTGATTATGGAAAAGTTACCAAGTTGCCAGACGGCCAAACACTCCGGGAATATGAAGTCGTGGCAATGGATAAGGAAATCGAGATTGCCAAAGGAATTAAATTCCCAGGCTGGACTTATAACGGAACTATTCCAGGACCAACTTTTCGTTGTACGGAAGGTGATCTTTTGCGGTTTCACTTTATTAATGAGGGCAGCCATCCCCACTCTATCCATTTTCACGGAATCCATCCCCCTGCGATGGACGGATTAACTTCCATTTATCCTGGACAAAATTTCACGTACGAATTTGAAGCGAAACCATACGGTTTGCAAATATACCATTGCCATGTACTTCCCCTTGCCCGCCATATCCATAAAGGGTTATATGGAAATTTTATTATTGATCCAAAAAAGCCAAGAGAGCCAGCATTAGAGTTAAACATGGTTATGAATGGATTTGACTTGGATTTAGATGGTGAAAACGAGTTTTATACCGTGAATGGCTATGCCTTCGCATTTATGAATCACCCTATTAAAATCAAAAAAGATCAACTGGTCCGTATCTATCTAAGTAATTTAACAGAATTCGACTTATTAAACTCGTTTCACTTACATGCGAACTACTTTACGTACTATCCAACAGGCAGAAACGATAATCCCTCCCAGTTCACAGATACCATCATGCAATGTCAGGGAGAACGTGGAATTTTAGAAGTTCGTTTTCCATTCAAGGGAATGTATATGTTTCATGCTCATGTAAGCGAATTCGCTGAGTTAGGCTGGATGGGATTTTTTGAGGTCGAATAAAGAGGGGAGATAATAATATGAAGGGGAAATGGATAATTACTGGTTTAATTCCGCTAATTTTACTTATAGGGGTGCTTGGATGGGTACTAATGAATGGAGCAGGTGTAGAAAAAGATCCTGCAGCACCAATTGAAGTCCTGAACATTGAACGCATCAAGATAACCGAAACCGGCTTCCAATTATCTGTAAGTAATACGGGGCCAAAACCACTAACGATTTCTCAAGTTATGGTCAATGATTCGGTGTGGAATTTCAGTATCTCTCCTCAAGCAAAACTTGAACGATTTGAAGAAGGAATGGTGACCATCGCTTACCCATGGGTGGAAGGTGATCCACATGCCATTAAACTAATCACAGAAAATGGGATTATCACGGAAGGTGAAGTTGCAGCTGCCACACTCACACCAGAAACCACCTGGAGCAACTTTTTAAACTACGGCATAATAGGATTTTACGTTGGAATTGTCCCGATCACATTGGGGTTGTTGTGGTATCCATTTATGAAGCGTTTCTCACGAAAGTGGATTAATGCGATCCTTGCCCTTACGGTTGGGCTGCTTTTATTTTTATTTGTTGGGACTCTAGCCGATGGCTTTGAAATTGGTGCAGAAGCCCCTTCTGTCTTTCAGGGCAATATGGTTGTAATTATTGGAGCTTCCTTAACCTTCTTATTATTGATCGGCTTTGATCAGTATCAACAAAGAAAGCAAAAAAAGAAAGGATATTCTCCCTTAGGTCTTGCTTTGTTGATGGCTACCGGAATAGGGCTTCATAACTTTGGGGAAGGTTTGGCTATTGGTTCTTCCTTTTCCCTAGGTGAAGCAGCTCTGGGAACCTTTTTAATCATCGGATTTACCCTTCACAACATTACGGAAGGTATTGGAATCGCTGCTCCTTTATTAAAGACCACACCTCGATTCAGAGACTTTCTATTACTGGGAGTTATTGCAGGCGCACCCGCCATTGCAGGTACATGGGTTGGCGGATTTATCTTCTCTCCAATTTGGGGAGCTTTGTTCCTGGGTATTGGTGCAGGGGCCATTCTTCAAGTAATTTATGTAATATCGAAAATGCTCATTGAAGATCATAGAACACATAACGAAGCATCTGTTTCATGGTTAAACCTTTCTGGATTCTCGATTGGACTATTGATCATGTACTTTACTGCATTTTTTGTGAAATTTTAAGGGATTAATGTTGTGGTATAGCACCTGAATGGCATTTGGCAGCATCAACCTAGTGACACGATGCCACTTCCCTGTGTTACGAACGTTAAGATTTCAATATTAGGAGATGATTCTATATGTTTTCAAATATCGGTATTCCTGGATTAATTTTAGTACTTATCATTGCCTTGATCATTTTTGGTCCTAAGAAATTGCCGGAAATCGGCCGGGCTTTTGGACGTACTTTAACTGAATTCAAAAGTGCAACCAATGGGTTAGTAAAGGATGAAGATAAAGATGAAGGGAAAAATCCTGAGTTAACGACTGTTGAAAAGAAGCAGGATGAATCAACAGTTTCATAAGTAATGGGTAGACGAGGCAACTCGTCTACTTATTTTTCATTTTTATAGGATGTATCCTGTCATGAAAAACTAGGAGATAAATCTTATTGAACATTCGGAAGAACTTGGTCAAAAGTTACTTTGATACATAGCATGGGTGGGGGTTTATACTAGCAGCCTTATTCATCATAGGACATCTCAATATCGTAACCTATTGGTAGAACAATAAAAATAAATAAAAGCCAGTCTCTAATAAAACTGGCAACTTTTTTCTATTACATTCTTTTTGCTCCTAAATATCTTTTTTCCAATAACTATTATCCATGGAGGAAATGCTTACACCATCTGATGATGAGCTGTGTATGAATTGATTACCTCCAATATAAATATCCTGTAAGGCGCCAGCTTTATAGGCCTCATAAAAGACCAAATCTCCAACTTGTGGTTTGATACCCTTTGCCCCCTTTTTATAAATTTCAGATACCGTTCTTGGTAAAGTGACGCCTGCACCTTTTTCGAAAACGTATTTTAGGAATCCGCTACAATCAAAACCTTTAGGAGTGGTTCTACCCCATACATACCGTACATTCAAATGTTTTTTTGCTTCACTCACTATCGCTGTAGATTTATAGCTTGTTTTATTCACATTAGCTACTTTGGATGTCTGCTTTTTCACACCCAATGCTTTATAAGTATTCGGACCTACAATACCGTCAGCTTTTAAGCTTTTACTTTTTTGGAACTTTACGACTGCACTTTTACAAGATCGATTGCAGCCTACTCGTCTTGGTTATGATATATCCGCGTTTTGTCTGCAGCTCCTCATACAAAAGTTATTTGGATATGCCTTTTACCGCAAAATTTGAATGAATACTATACTTCTAGTGAATGTTTTTTGCACTAGAACCAGAATTTCTATCAATAAAAAATACTTACCTTAATAATTGTTGCAGATGAGTCGTCTTCGTAATTGGATAACTTTATATTTAAATTTTTGCATAAATGATCTATGTTTAAGATTACCAAGTCACCTTGCTCTAAAACAATAGTCTCTTTTTCATCGATACTCATTCTACTTTTTCCTTTGAAACAATAATAGGCGTCGGATCTTTTCGAAGATTCCCCATTATCCAACACTTCAGAATGGATTCCATTATTCATATGAATCGTGCAAAGGTCACCTTCGCATCCTTCTGCTAACATCAAATTAAAGTCCGTAACCCTCCCAATACTTTGGGTTGTCCAGCCTCCATCAAACCGATCCTGTTCAAATGGGTGTAAATGCACACGGTGCTTTCCCTTATGTTGCAGCAACATTTCACCATCAAGGATCATTATGATTCTCTGAATGCCTGGAAGGTGAGTAAATAAGGATTCGTCCACCTCGACATCTGCGGTGCTTATCCGCCATTTGAAATCACGCTTCGAGTAATCTCCATCTTCAGGATAAATTGCAAGTTGAGTGGTTTTACCACCTGACCAAAGACTAGTTATTTGTTCACTTTTTCTAATTATTTTTAGTGAATATGACAACTATTTTCTCCCCTTTTATTTTTACTTTTCTTCAGTTGAAAACAATTTAGACCAGAGTGCAGATTAAAATTGGTGTATTGCCAATAGGGTGAATACGATAAACAGAGAGGCATAACTGAGCTTAAGTCTACTGGTCTCTTTCATCGTATCATAAATTCATTCTTACTAGATCAGGATGTGAAACGATATGATACACACAAGCTCGCTCATACCTACTTGAAATAGATGGGGTTCTGTTGCATTAATAATCATACAGAAAAACCATTGTGAATTAACTACTCATGGGCAATTTCGATATAAAAAAATCAATACCGAATGTTTTGTATAACAACCAAAAACATTCGGTATTAACACTATATTCTTATTTTATTTTGACCATTTCGGGCTTTGCACTAAAACCACTTTATTCATGCATTAATAACCCCGATAAACAAAGGCAAGTATTTATGAAATTCATTCCATAATAAGGACAAATTATCATTTAAATAGATTAATACTTATAATGATAATTGGCATCGCAAAAACATCAATAAGAAATGCACCCACTATCGGAACGATTAAATACGCTTTACTTGAAGGTCCATATTTAGCAGTGATTGTTGACATATTGGCCATAGCATTTGGTGTAGCCCCTATACCATGTCCGATAAACCCTCCAACCATAACTGCCGCATCGTAGTTTTTGCCAAGGAAGCGAAACATGATGAATATACTTAAAAGTATAATGAAAATTACTTGTATTACTACAATTAAAATAATTGGTAAAGCAAGGTCAGCAACTTCCCATAGTTTTATACTCATTAATGCCATTGATAAGAAAATACCTAAAGTGATATCTCCAATAAAATTTATACTAGGCATTTCGATAATTTTCCCATTTATTTTATCTAAAATATTCCGAACTATTACAGCCACTATCATTGCTCCAACATAATTCGGTAAAACATAACCTGTCTTCGCTGAAAATAACTCTCCTAAATATGAACCTAAAGCCATACAAAATGTCAGTATTAATATTTGTTTCATAAATGAAGCTACATTTAATTCTATTTTGTCTTCCTTTTCTTTCTTTTCTTGAATTTCAATATCCTTTTTACTTGGTGTCAATTTGTGTTTATTAATTAGATACTTTACAGTTGGACCTCCAACTAATCCACCAAATACTAATCCTAAAGTAGCTGCCGCTATTCCAATTGCTTGGGCAGATTGAATTCCTAGCGATTCAATGGTACCACCAAATGCTGTTGCTGCACCAATGCCACCTTCCATGGAAATTGCTCCTGCCATCATACCAATCAATGGATCAATCCCAAAAACGGGTGCTAAAGAAATTCCAATTAAATTTTGAGCAAATGCCAGAAACCCACATAACAACCAATATATTAATAATAGTTTACCGCCGACTTTTACCAATTGAAAACTAGCACCCAATCCAACAGTCGTAAAAAATGTTAACATAAATAATCCCTGGAGTGTCGTATCTAATGAAATGGTTACGTTTAGAAAGGTTTTAAGACTTGTAGCCACTATTGCAAAAAGTAATCCCCCAACAACAGGTGCAGGGATACAAAAATGTTTAAATAATTTGACTTTCTTAACGATAATCCCGCCCAGTGCCAAAAGCAGTATCGCTAAAAAAATAGTAATCGTTTGATTAATCTCGATGCTCATATTGTCTATCTCCTCTCCACACTCATGAATACTTCATTTATTAGGTTTGCAGCTAGTTTTACAGTGCGATTATCACAATCTAATGATGGATTCACTTCACAGATATCAAATGAAATAGTTTTCGTATGTGAAGTAATTTTACGAATTAATTGTCTAACTCTTTTTCCAGATAGACCAAATGAGGAAGGTGCACTAACACCTGGTGCTTCAGAAGCGTTTATAACATCCATACAAAGTGTTAATATAATATAATCATATTGATTTATAAAATTCAGAATTTTATTTTCATTTCCCTCAGAAATCTCATCTAATAATTCTTCTTCCAATATCCAAGAACAACCAAGTGAAGTTGCAGTGTCAAATAACTTTTTTGTATTTCCATAACGTTGAATACCAATAGGCAAATAACCAGCTTGCTGATCATTATCTAATATTTGTTTAAACATCGTTCCAGAAGAAGTCATTTCTTCATAAGAGCGTAAGTCAAAATGAGCATCAATGTTAAGAATGCCTATTTTAGCATTGGGTCCAACACTCGACCTAATTCCAAGATAATGACCATAAAAGGTTTCATGTCCGCCCCCCAATATAACAGGAAACATATTTTTAGATAATATTTTCTCTACGTGACTTCCTAATTCAGCTTGTGCTGCTTCTAACTGTTGATTTTCACAAATGATATTTCCGAAATCAACTAGACTATCTGCTGATTGGCCGTGCCAAGATAAAGAAGATAAGGATTTACGTATTTCATTGGGAGCTTCTTTGCTTCCAAGTCTTCCTTTATTCCTGCGTACGCCTTCTTCACAAGAGAACCCTATTATTCCACAAGTATTATTTATTGATGTTATTTGATTATCTTTTACTATTTGATGAATTCTAAATTCATCTTTGTCTATTAGACTATCTGTTCTGCCTTTCCATAAATCCATATTTGGTAACGCATACATTTATTTTTCCTCCCCATAAATAAAAATACTTCAAATGTGCAATCGCCAATCAATTTCGGGTTGTACTATTTTAAAAGATCTGGTGCAAAGGCTTGTCCTTTTTGTTTTCGTTAAACGTGGATAGGATATTGACTTATACCACCTGATGCATTTTGCACATCCCCGCTTTCGCTGCACTGTAACTTCCAGTCCAGCACTGTAGACCATTATGGTGTATATCTATATTCCCTCCATTCTGTTTAATGGTTTTACTACATTTTAATTAAGCAAGTTTCATGCCAAGTCCATCGTCATAAAAACAGAGGAAAATTAAGATTTATTCAAAATAAAAAGTAGGCGGAAATTGCCGATCGGCAATTTCCGCCTACTTTTCTTCCCGATATTTCTTCAACTTGTCCCGCAATGTCCTCTCCCCGATGCCAATAGTTTGGGCTGTTCTCCTTTGATGACCGTTAAAAGCGGCAAGGTTATGAAGAATCACTCTTTTTTCGATTTCTTCAAGCGGTTCGCCGACATAGACGGGAATTAAGGTGTTGCCGAAAAATGCGCGCGAGCTTTTTTGGATATCGGAGGGTAAATCGGCTTTCTGTATATAAGACTCATTCGTAAGCGCAATTGCTCTTTCAATCACGTTCTGCAGTTCACGAATATTTCCTGGGAAGTTATATTGCTGTAAAAGCTGCAGCGCTTCATGGGAAATTCCTTCTACAGGTTTTCCCATTCGATCACCGATTTTTGCAATGAAAAATTCCAACAACAGAGGAATGTCTTCTTTTCGTTCACGTAAAGACGGAAGGTGAATCGGAATCACATTTAATCTGTAATATAAATCTTCACGAAATCGATTATCTTTTACTTCTTTAACCAAGTCTCTGTTTGTCGCAGCAATGATACGGACATCGATGCTGACTTCTTCTATCCCTCCAACGGGCATTACCTTTCTCTCTTGTAGAACGCGCAAAATTTTCCCCTGCAGCGCCAAATCCATCTCACCGATTTCGTCAAGAAAGATTGTTCCTCCTTCCGCCAACACAAAAAGTCCATATTTCCGCTGTGTCGCCCCTGTAAATGCGCCCTTTTCGTATCCAAATAATTCTGATTCCAACAGGTGAGTCGGAATGGCGGCACAATTTATAGCCTGAAACTTTTTGTTTCTGCGTTTGCTTTGATTATGGATTGTTCTGGCGACGACTTCTTTACCGGTTCCACTTTCCCCTTCTATGAGAATGTTAGAATCGATATCCTTCACTTTATCGATTAGGGAGAATATTTTGCGCATTGCCAAACTTTCACCGATAAGGCCGTTCACACCTGCCACCTTATCCAATTCATCACTAAGCCATTTCACTTTGGACTGAAGGGTATATACTTCTTCTGCTTTTTGCATCAGCACTTCCAATTCATCAATATGAAGCGGCTTTGTCGCATATGAAAATGCTCCCTTACGCATTGCTTCTACGGAAGATGGAATGGTACCGTAAGCCGTCATCATAATGACAACTGTCGAGGGGGAGAGGCGCTTGATTTCTTCCAACACTTCCATCCCATTGTATCCCCCGATTTTTAAATCCAGCAAAACGATGGCGATTTCTGCCCTTTCGAGAAGAGGGAGAGCTTCGCGTGGGTCTGTAAACGAATAAACGTGATACTGGTCTTCCAATGCAAACGTAAGTGACTGACAAATAGTTGGCTCATCATCAATAATCATGATATCGTGCATCGTCTTCACCCTTTCTGTTTTAATGCTGTAAACAAATGGTCACTACTGTTCCCTTTCCTTCTTCACTTCTTGTCTCAATAGTACCATCGTTTTCTTTGACAAGCTGATACGAAATAGAAAGACCAAGCCCGACCCCGTTTGGTTTCCTGGTGTAAAACGGCTCAAAAATCTTATCAATGTCTTCTTCCGAAATGCCGATTCCTTCATCCTCGATTTCAACGACAGTGAACATGTCCCGATAATATGCCCGGAAAATAAGGTTTCCCTCTATATTGGACGCCTGAATGGCATTAAGAATGACATTCACCAGTACTTGTTTGATCTGCTGTCTATCTGCAGTCGTCTGAATGTCTCCAGCGAACTCATGAACAATACGCAGGTTTTTTTCTTGGATTTTCGGCTTAAGCAATAGCTCAATCCCTTCCATGGTCTCATTCAGCGAAAAT
Source organism: Peribacillus simplex NBRC 15720 = DSM 1321 (assembly GCF_002243645.1). Lineage (NCBI taxonomy): Bacteria > Bacillati > Bacillota > Bacilli > Caryophanales > Bacillaceae > Peribacillus > Peribacillus simplex. The sequence goes on from NZ_CP017704.1 coordinate 524,422, forward strand.
GTGACAGGCTCTGACTTTTTAGGGCGAGCATAATCGAGCAAATCGTTAATCAATGTATTAAGTCGGGTAATTTCACTAGTAACCTGTTCGGAAAAGAACGTACGGAAATCTGCGCTTGCAAATTTTTTCGGCAGCAATTGCGTATAGGTAAGGATCGACGTTAACGGATTTCTTATCTCATGAGCGATACCCGCCACGAGTTGTCCCAATGAACGCAATCGGTCATCCTGAGCCACTTTTCTCTCCAGCTGTTTTTGTTCAGTAATATCGAAAAAATTCAACACCGCACCTACACTTTCTCCCCCCATAGTCTGAATTGGATACACGCTGTAAGTAATATGCCTTTTTTTGCTCGCATACTGAGACCACACCGTTTCCTTTTGTAAGAAAACTCTCTTTTTCTCTAACGCAGCCTTAATCTCCTTTTCTGGGATGAAACAGGCAATGGGCAGATCCTGAAAAGGTTTTCTTACAACATTACCGTCCAACTCCAAATATTCCATGGCCCTAACATTAATCATTGATACAAGACCTTGTTGATTCAGTGTTATTAGCGAACTGTAGGCACTGTTTAATACTTGCTGCTGAAAGTGAATGTTTTCCTCAAGTAGCAGCATCTTCTCTTCCAAGTCTTTATTCACGTGCTCAATTTGCTCGGTTCGCTTAGCTACTTCTCGTTTAAGGCTGAGATTCCACCATAAGATGAGAGAAATTACAATGAAGGTAAGAAAAAGACCAATTTCCAAATACAACAGCGTTTTGCGTAGTCGTTGAGTATTCGGCAGGATATATTCCCCGAACCACTTTTTCTCTATCTTGTCATACGTTCCATCTTTCTTGATTTGAGAAATTCCCTGATTGAAAAGTGTCAGCAACTCTTTGTTTTTCGGCATCACAGCTACAGCATAATTTGTGGTGTCAAGTGACTCACCGACAATCTTAATGTGTGATTGCTGCTCATTTTTCTGTAAGAAATATTGACCCGTAATCCGATTTCCAATGAAAGCATCCACTTTTCCGTCGATCAACGACTGAACGGCTTCTTGTTGATTATTAGTTTCCACCAATTGCAAACGATCGACTTTGCTTAATAGACCGCTGGCAACATCACCTTTTTGTACGGCTACTTTCCGGCCTTTAAGATCTTCGATTTTTCGGATATACATGTTATCTTTCAACACAAAAATCCCTTGTGAACTTGTGAAATACGGAGCAGAAAAATCATAAATCTCTTCACGTTCCTGATTGTACTTCATGCCTTGAATCGCATCCACTCTTCCCGACCGCATAGCTTGTACTGCCTCATTCCACGGCATAGGATAGTATTCGAACCTAATGCCTGTCTCGATAGAAATGGCGTTCATTATATCCACATTAAAACCGGTATAAACGCCCGAATCGCTCAAGTATTCGAAAGGCGGAAAGTTATTATCCCCTGCAACCCTTATCACTTTTGGGGCTTCCGAATGCACTGCTAAAGGAAAGAAACAGCCAAAAAAGAAAAGGAAGACGGTTATAATGGCACAGATAATATGTAAATTTCGCATCGCCTCACCCCTTTTATCTATACATACAGTTTTGTATCATAAATGTGTATATATACAATGTACAGAGACTCTATTATGATAACTTTTTAAAGTATATAAGAAAAGCTAAGGTGCATTGCATCTAATAAAGCTTGCAAATCACTTCATACGAAGCTTGGATAATGGAGATTCAAAATATAGCAGAATGTCCAATTACAATATTGAGTGGCAAATGGTTTGTAAATAAAAAAGGCATGCCCCCTTCTTGGGGACCATGCCTTTATGTAAGGAAAATAGATGATGTTGGTAGGAACCCTAGTCGTTTCTTTCAACTTCTAACTTAAATTAAATATTTGACTGTGTATAGTATACTTATCGATTTTTTCCATGCTTGGTTCATAGCCAATTCCGGGCAATTCTGGAACCATGATTATTCCGTTTTCCACTGTAACTTCAGGGTCAATAATATCTTCTGCCCAGTATAAGGAGGAAGCTGCGGTATCTCCAGGAAGAGTAAAGTTTGGCAGTGAAGTGATTGCAATATTATGCGCTCTTCCAATGCCTGATTCCAGCATACCCCCACACCATAGCGGAATTTCATGTTCAAGACATAAATCATGGATTTTCTTGGATTCAGTCAAACCTCCAACGCGGCCAATCTTTATATTAATAATTTTACAGCTGCCTAATTTAATTGCTTTCCTTGCATCCTCTAATGAGTGAATGCTTTCATCCAGACAAATAGGTGTTTTTAATCTTGACTGTAAATCTGCATGGTCAATGATATCATTATAGGCAAGCGGTTGTTCAATCATCATTAAATTAAAATCATCCAAGGCGGATAGCCGGTCTATATCTTGCAATGTATAAGCTGAATTTGCATCTGCCATTAGCGGGATTTCAGGATATACTTTTCGAACCTTGTCTATTAATTCAACATCCCAGCCCGGTTTGATTTTAAGTTTAAAACGTTTATAGCCTTCACGTAGACAAGCTTCAATCATATCTAGAGTTGAATCGATCGAGTCCTTTATTCCGATGCTTACCCCCACTTCAATTTTCTTTTTTGTTCCACCTAACACACTCGAGAGAGAAGCATTTTGCTTTTTCGCATACAAGTCCCATACAGCACCCTCTAAAGCGGCTTTTGCCATATAATTGCCGCGAATATGGGTGAAATATTTTTCAGAGAGTTCATCCGGATGTTTGATTTCATTTTTTAGAATAATTGGAATTAGATAATCCTCAAGTATATGCCAGTTTGTTTTTAAGGTCTCTTCATTATACAGAGGGTCGAGCATCGCAACCGATTCAGCCCAACCGGAAATGCCATCATCGCTTTTGGCTTCTACAAGGATAAAATCCCTATCGTATTCCGTCCCAAAGCTAGTTGTAAAAGGTTCAAGCAAGTCCAGCTTAAGATGTCTTAGAATAACTTGTTTAATTTTCACTTGGAAATTCTCCTTTTGTGATAAAACTGTTAAAAGACACAGTCTTACCTATTTTTTTAAAATAGGCTGACAGCAGCCTGAAATTACTAAACATTATATTAATCCTTACTAGTTCATTTCCTTGTTAGCATATAAAATTGAACGGGAATTTCGGTCATGGAATTCTTTATAAAATCTGTTACCTGCCATCCTTGCTGAAATAAATCGGTAAAAATGTCCCTGGTTTTCATTCGCCATTCATTGGCCGCTTGAATATTTGTGACTCTTATTGTTCGGAAGTCCTTTGGAATGGCCACAAAAGCTGTATCACATTCTTGTTCAGGCAGCGGAAGAGTGAAAGTAGGAACAGGCACTCCCTTTTCAATGGTATCCCATTGAATAAGCGAGTTTTCTATCACAAAGTCCAGCGATATTCCCCGTCCACTAGAATCCGTTGTATCTTTTTTACCAATATGCCATTCGACAAGGAAGCGGTCAGAAGGAATTCCACTGTTTAATAGATCATCCATTTCACCATAGCAGTTTGCGATATATGTGGCACATACCCCACCAAGCTTGGCTATATTTAAGTACCCATTAATACTTTCTAATGGATCGTATGTCCAAGTAATAAGGGAATAGCCGAGCTTTATCGCTTCCTCACGTTGTGCTAACTTTAACTTCTCCCCTATACCTTTGTTGCGAAATTGCTCATCTATTCCTAGTATATGTGAACAAAGGTAGGCTGATTGCCCATTGAATCCCGGAAAGCTGTATTGAAATCCAATCAGCTTCCCTTCACAATAAGCTCCTATAACCAAACCACCGTTTTTCACTGCTGTTATGGTTTGGTGTGAGGGGATTGAGTCGGTTTCTCCCCAAATACTGGACTCTAGCTTTCTTACGTCCTCTAACTCTTCAATTCTATGAAGAGAACGAATTACAATTTCCTGTGTTTTCGTCATGGTCAACCTCCTAAAGCACAAGCGCCTTGATCACCCAACATAAGATGGACAAGTTTGTTCCTCAGCTGACGGCTTTCCGTGGCTAGGCACTGGAGCTAAAATTTAAATGGTTTTTCTTAAAATGAAATAATTTCCTACTTTTTTTACAAAGAGATTATTCCACTTTACTGAAATCAGCCTCTTGCAATGGAATCATTTTTGTTCTCTTTACGATTTTATAACCTAGAAATGCCAGGAAAAATAAAGGAAGCCCGATATAAGAAATTAAAATTCCATACCAATCAATCTCAGGGCCGAAAAAAGCAGAGTAATTTTGTCCCAGGATAGCCGTAACACATAAAAATGTTGCTAATATCGGACCGAATGGATACCATTTTGATACATAAGGTAAATCTTTCAAATCTCTTCCTTGTGCAATGAACGCCTTCCGGAAACGATAATGTGTAATCGAAATTCCTAACCAGGATATAAATCCGGATAAACCTGCAGCATTTAATAACCAAGTATAAATAGTGCCTTCACCGAAAAGAGAGGTAAGAAAAGCTGCCATCCCAACGATGGTAGAAAAGTACACAGCGTTCACTGGAATGCCGCCTGAATTCACTTTTTTTAGAAACGAAGGGGCTTTTCCTTCTTTAGCCAGCACCCAAAGGACCCTAGAAGCTCCGTACATTGCGGAATTGCCCGCAGAAAGAACAGAAGTAAGAATTACCACATTCATAACGGAGGCAGCGATAGCAAGCCCTGCGTTTTGAAAAACTAGAGTGAAGGGACTTACCGCAATATCTTCAATATCCGAGCTTAACAAACGCGGATCATTATAATTGATTAAAAATCCAATCACGATTATCGCCAATACATAAAACAAGAGCAGTCTCCAGAAGATTTGCTTAATAGCCTTTGGTATATTTTTTCTTGGGTTTTCACTCTCGCCGGCCGCAATTCCTACTAACTCTGTGCCTTGAAAGGCAAACCCAACCACCATAAAGACGCTTATAACGGATAAAAAGCCTCCTTTAAACGGTGCCTCTCCTTTGGTGATATTTTCAAAACCTACGGCATCCCCTCCCATGATTCCTACAATCATTAATAACCCTACTGCTATAAAAATGATAATCGTCAAAACCTTTATAATGGCAAACCAGAATTCAGATTCTCCATATCCTTTTACCGATAAAATATTCAGGCCAAATATGATTGCAAGAAATAATGCGCTCCAAATGATGCCCGGAACAGAAGGCAGCCAATATTTCATAATCAGGGAGGAAGCTGCTAATTCAAGAGCGACTACGATTGCATTGTTATACCAATAGTTCCATCCGATCGCAAATCCTAATGCCGGGTCGACAAACCTTGATGTATAGGTACTGAAAGAGCCTGTAATAGGAATGAGGGCAGCCATTTCGGCTAAACTTGTCATCAGAAAAAAAACCATGATTCCGGCAATTATATAGGCAGCTACAGCCCCTCCAGGACCCGCAGTATGAATAATGGAACCGCTTGCTAAAAATAGTCCCGTTCCAATGGTTCCGCCGATTGCAATCATGGAAAGATGCCTTGGTTTCAGCTTGCGCTCCAGTTGTTTTTCATCAGTGGCCGCTTGGCCACCAGTTTGTGATGTTTGTGCGGTATTTTCCATAAAACACCCCTTCATTAATTTTTAAAGTGAAAAATTTATTCTCCTGCCGCCATAATTACTGTGTTAATTAAAATTTTCGTTCCATAAATAAGTGCTTCTAGATTAAATTTCATATCCGGATGGTGCAGACCAGGCGTTAAATCGCAGCCTAATCCTATCATGGTTGCTTTTATATCAGGATTTTGGGCTGTATAAAAATGAAAATCCTCTCCTCCTTGAGAAACACAGACTGGAACAACATTTTCCGTCCCAAGTATATCTCCTATTGCAATTTCAGCCACCTTTATGGCTTTTTCATGCAAGCTCGCCGCTGGGACGAATTCCTCCGCAGACCAGGAGATAGATGTTTCAGTTTGTTCCATTGTCTGGTCAATAGCTTCCAGTGTTAAGCGGTTTAGTTCATTCATAACATCATTTGACTGAGCTCTGGCATCAATTGCAAAGACAGCTGTTTCCGGGATAACGTTTGATGCTTTGTTGTTTGTTTCAAATTGAGTCATTTTGATAGAATAAGGAGTTTCGGTTTCCAGATTAATCTGCTGTAACTTTTGGACAAGCAAAGCTGCTGCGTCGATGACATTTATTCCATCTTGCGGACGGGATGCATGGGCCTGAATACCTTTGATTGTTCCCTTTATTGTTTCGGCAGAGCCATGGACAATGACGGGGGAAGCTTTCATATAAGGAACCTCCGAACTGGGTCTTACATGTACCCCGAATAAATATGTAACATTCTCCAATGCGCCATCATTGATCATTTGAAGAGCGCCTTCTCCTTTTTCTTCCGCAGGCTGAAATATAAATCGGAGAGTGTGTTTAGGCCGGATTCCACTGGAGGCAATGGCCAATGCTGTATATAAAACCATTGTGCTATGTGCGTCGTGTCCACATGAATGATTGGCCTTTACAACACCATCTACTTCCTGAACAAGCGCATCCATATCAGCCCTTAATGCCACAACCTTTTTTGAGATGCCTGGAATCTCGGCAATGATTCCATAATGGCTTTGAAATGTTTTTAGGGTTATTCCCGCTTTCTTAAGACATTTAATTATATAGCTAGACGTCCTTTCCTCCTGCCAGCTTGGCTCAGCCAAAGAATGCAGGTCATGGTAGGACTTTTTCAATGATTCTTGATTCACATCAATATATTGAATCGGGTTCATGATGATGCACCTCCTCCTTTACATGAATTTTAACTTTATTAAAAACTCATTCATTAAACACTTCATAACTTGAATATAGCCTTTCTAATTTTTGCTGATGGGTGTATATCCGTTTTGCGTCTTTTTGATGTATGCCTGCAATAACCAAGTCCAATAAGCTAATAACGGAAGCGATTGAATTGGTTCCGGTTTCTGCGTTTTCTTCAGTTGTCAGTGCAATATCAGAGATGCGGCCAATAGGTGACAGGAGGCGGTCTGTAACTGAAATTAAAGAAACTCCTTGTTCTTTGGCACACTCCGCAACTTTTAATGTTTCATTCGCATATCTTGGAAAGGAAAAAACCACTACTACAGACTTGTTAGTGAGATTACAAAACTTTTCATAGAAGTCACCTGTTGGTGAACATAAACTTACATTTTCCCTTAATGAACTTAGCGTATAGGAGAACCAATAGGCGGCGGCATGGGAAATCCGATGCCCTGCAATTAAAATTTGGTCAGCCTCGATCAGGACATCGACTGCTTTCCATATATCCTGAACGTTCGTATGATCTAATAGATGTCTTAAAATATGAACTTCGTTTTCTATCACTTTGGTAAATGGATCTTGCTTGTCATCAATGCGGAGAACGGAATCATTATTGGATAAGTCTATTTGATTTTGGTGCAGCAGCTGCTTTTGAATCCTGGCCTGCATTCTACTAAATCCTTCAAATCCTAAGGAATAGGAAAACCGAATGACAGTCGTTTCACTAACCTCCGCTTCCCTACCAATTTGAAAAGCCGTTTTAAAGGCGGCTTCATCCAAATTTTCAATCAGGTAAGCGGCAACTTTTTTTTGACCTGCCGATAGATGGTCAAATTTTTCCTTTACTAATAATTTAAAAGGAAGATGTTCCAAAATATAACCCCTTTCCGATGAATCAAATACTTCTTTTTAATAAAATGAAGAAGGTAATACTTCTTTGTTTTATACACTATCACAATTTAATTAGAAATAGAAGAAGGTTTTTGATTTTTTTGATAATTGTTAATTTCAAATTTCTGAAAAAAATCACCATTTAGATAATAAGCAAAAAAACTATAAGATGGTAAGCAAATCCGAAGCTAAAAAAACATTACAGTTGATTTCAGAAATCCGCTCCCTTTCCGCCGACATTCTGCCAAGCCTCCTCGCCGCAAGCGTCTGTGGGGTCTCGGCTAGCCAGTTATTCGGCAGGAGTGTCATAAATTTCTTCAATCCAATGAAGGTTTCATCCATATAAAAAAGTAAAAAAACATAAATGATAACCAAGTTTTCTTTTAAAATCATAGAGCATTCGGAAGTTTGCCTACAATTTTTTTCTATAAAACATTCCAGTTGATTGTAACGGAAGGTACGAGACTCCTGCGGGAAAAGCGCGTCTAGGGGAGACCCCGCAGGCGCAAGACGAGGAGGCTCCCAGGACCGCCCGCGGAAAGCGAGTGCCTGGAGTGGAAATCAACGTTCTAATTTTACAAACCCTCAAAAAAAACATTCCAGTTGATTTCAAAAATCTGCTCCCTTCTTCATTGTTTAATTACTTTATTTGTAAAGTTAACAACTTCATTGACATTTAATATCTAGATATATGTTAGAATATTCTGTAGTTTCAACTTATTCAAGGGGGACAATTTAATGGGGGAATTATTTAAAGGAAACGAACTTATACAAGTTTTAACAGAGGGAAAACAGCCTCCGAATTGTGATTTAACGTTACAGATTGAAGCAAATTATGCCCAGGATGGAATTGCGAGGGGACTATGGAAAGTAGATGAAAAATTTATAAACGGAAATGGTGTAGCAATGGGTGGGTTTGTCACTTCTGCAGCAGATATTATAATGGCTTATGCGATATCATCTAAATTAAGTATCGGACAATCCTTCGCATCCATTGATTTACATACTACCTTTCATCGACCAGTAAAATTAGGAGACGTACAGGTTGAAGCAAAAGTAGACCGAATCGGAAAAAAAACTGCTTATGTACTCGCAGATTTATACCAAGATGATAAAAAAGTGGCAAGCGTTGTGTCATCAGTTATGGTCCTTTAAACCAGATAAAAAAGCATGTTGCACAAAAAAGCCCTTCGTAACATGCTTTTTTCGTTTAGATAATTCGATAATATCTCTTCACCAGTTGCAATTAGATAAACTTATTTCTAGGAATTAAAGAACTCTGAAGAACGGCTCACAAGATATATATTTTCTTTGGAAAGACCCATCATCAAACTAACCATCGCAGCACAGGGCTTTTGAGATCCAGAGTGAATAGACCGTAATCAATGACGACCATTTCATCATTCTCGTTATATCCGACATTTTCTAAACGCAAATCTATTGGTATAATACCGTACCTCAGGAATTTTAATTCCAACTTGATCAGTTTCGTATATTCCTTGATTGCAAACGGCACTTTCGTGTCAACCTTCTTCATGATAATCCAGCCCGTCCCATACTCCTTAACCGGACAAAAATACTCTTTGACTTCCTTATTACAGTTATTATATATATAGGCTTCATTTGCATTACTTATTAATCCTACTTCTGAAAATGCAACTTTTAATATATAGCCATTATTTAAATCATAGACGACTCGGTTAAATCCATGCCCAAGGATTTTATACTTGAACTTTAGCGTTTTTCTGGCAGTAGACATTTTTTGTCCAGCGGTTTTATAAAATTGGAATTTCCCCATTTGAGATATCCAGGACTCAATGGCTTTTATCTCTTGCCGGGACAGCATTGTACTTTTATTCGGCTGATGTATCCTTTCCTTATCATTGGTAATTGACCACATTCCCTAAACGTCTCCTTTTTTTAAAAATTTGTTACTAGAGAGATGGTTTCTAGGGATGAAAAAACAAGCACATAGAAGATCCATAATAAAGAAAAGATTTTTGCAGCAGTTTTTCATGAACGGCAAGAATTTTCATAAGTAAGGGTATGCTATTTGTCGTTCTTATGCCATATTCATCATCCATGGCTCCATTACAGATCATGTTCTCAGTTTTTCAAGATTTCCCCTTCGTTATATGGTATGACTTTATTATTAAACGGCTTGTACGGTAGCTGATAAATCATTATCATGGACAGGGAACTTCGAATTGTTTGGAGGAACATGGAAATTATTCTAGTAATCAAAAGGGTCAATCTTCAGGTACTCTTCTTTCCTTCATTTTCAAAAAAATGGTATATTATACTTTGACATCAATGGTTTACGACAAGGAGTGATGTAGTATCCGTAAAAGATGGATCATTTCAACAATTGTTGGATTATTGCTTATTTGTTTAAGTGTAATTGCCTTCAATTATTTCGAGAGCGATAAAACTGAAAAAGGGAAAAATGCGGAAGCCAAGGAATCCAAAATTCCTGAGGTGCAGGAATATGGCGGAAACCATCTTGAAAAAGTCGGCGATAAGGTTCGCCAAAAAAATTGGGGAACATTCACATTACTAGAAACGAAGTCTATTAATGAGTCATTTGAATTGGCACCCATGGTCATCACAATCAAGGATATCCGCAGGATTCAATTATCTTCACTCACAGATGAAGTAAAAGAGGAGCTCAAGTCCTATACGGGATTGAGTTTTGATGAGGCCTATTCGATATACTATAAAGAGAATTTATCCATGGAGGAAATCGATCAACAGGCTGCGTTTTCTAAAACGGATATTGATGAAGAGGTTTTTTATCTAGAGATAACTTATTCTGTTGAAAATAAAGATTCGAAGGAACTTCAGTTCTTCAGCATGGAAAATGTTACTTTCAATGATGATCTTACATATGATGTGCCTTCTAAAAATTTCATCCATTTTGGAGATACGTTTATGGGGACAAAAAAAGTAAGTCGATCAGATTACCAACCAGGAGAAACAAGAAAAGGCACAATTGGCTTATTGGTTGATCCCGAGGAAAACTTCGAACGGCTCGATTCCTTTTCATTCACTACCGATGATATAGCGGATGGTGAGTCTCATGAATTATTGGTGGATGGGACTTCATTTGAAATTCCCCTAAAAGGAAAGTAGTTTTATAGTCTATAAAGATATGATAGAAAACCCTAAATAAGGGGAACCTCGAAAAAAGGTTTCACTTTTTTAGGGTTTCATATGAGCTCCCTAACGATAACTGATATGCTTATCTCTCCCCGGCAGTAGTGCTCTGCGTTCCTTCCTCCATTAATATTCTACGCAATATTTTCCCAACAGCTGATTTTGGCAGTTGTTCCCTGAACTCAAAACTTCGCGGCACTTTATATCTGGCCAGTCGTTGCACGCAAAACTCCCTGATTTCCTGCTCCGAGACTGACTTTCCTTTCTTTAAAACTATGGCCGCTTTTACCGTTTCCCCACGGTATGAATCCGGAACTCCATATACACATGTCTCTTTTACGGCTGGATGCTGATAAATAATATCTTCGACTTCGATTGGATAAACATTATAACCGCTTGCAATAATCATATCTTTCTTCCTGCCTACGATATAAAAATATCCGTTTTCATCCATCGTCGCGATATCCCCAGTGTAAAGCCATCCATCCCGCAAAGCCGTTGCCGTTTCCTCTGGATTTTTCCAATACCCCTTCATTACTTGCGGACCTTTAATGATCAGTTCGCCAATTTCCCCTGCTGGCAATTCATCAATGCCTGTTTTCAAATCGACGATTTTAGCATCGGTATTAGGGTAAGGAATTCCGATACTTCCTGTTTTTTTCTGACCTATAACTGGATTGCGGTGGGTAGTGGGTGAAGTTTCCGACATTCCAAATCCTTCTAATATTGTAACCCGTAATTTTCTTTCGAACTGATGAATGATTTCTATCGGGAGCGGCGCTGAACCACAGCTGCAGTACTTAAAGCAACTTAAATCGTCCGCCGTTAAATCCGGGTGATTCAGTAAAGCAATATACATGGTCGGGACACCAGGAAAAATAGTTGGCCGATGTTTTCGAATCAAATCTACCACCTTGTTTATTTCAAATTTCTCTATTGTGATATAAGTTGATCCGGCATAAATAGCGCTATTCAATCTTCCATTACCAAACACATGGAATAATGGGGTCAATCCAAGCATCCGTTCGCCAGGCCTTTGGAGTTTAAGGGCATTTGCCGTGAAGGCAAAGTCTTGATATACATTCGAGATCAAATTAAAATGCGTGAGCATGACCCCTTTTGATTTCCCTGTAGTCCCCCCTGTATATTGAAGTACAGCCACAGATTCCTTGGGATCGATAGCCAGAGCAGGAAGTTCCATATATTTCCTTGATAAATCCGTTCCAGTTTCCATTAATTGTTCGGCAGATATGAACGTTAACCTTTCAGAGAAACTTGTTAGCACTAATTTTTCCCGATGTTCCTCACGTCCAATGAACCAATCGGCTTCTGAATCCCGTAATATATAATCCAATTCACTCGACTGATACAGTGGGTTCACTTGAACAACCACACCTCCCAAACGATGAATAGCATAATAGGCAATGATATATTCTAGACAATTTGGCAGCATGATTGCTATACGATCGTCTTTTTGAAATCCACGGTTGTATAAATACACAGCAAAACGATCTGAGGCACTCTTCAATTCCATATATGTCATTTCCCTCTCCCCATCTATTACAGCTTTGCAGGTTGGGTAATGTCGGGCTGAACGTTCCAGGAGCCCATATAATGACAATAATGGAATGTCAATTTCAGCAGGAGTTTCTTTCGGATAAAATCCATGCCAATTTCTAGTCAATTTTTTTCACACCTCACTCTTTTCTAATAAAATGGAACATAGGCAAGCCAACTTTGATCATTCTTGCCTCATTTTTCACGAATGATTTTAAAAATTCCTGTGCCCTTTGCAATGATGTTGCCTTCAGTATCTTTTATTTCTCCTTCAGTAAAGGCAATTTTGTATCCTTTTTGAAGGACTTTTGCTTCCGCAAATAATTCCCCGCTCGATATGCTAGCTAAATAATGTACAGTTAAACTTGTCGTCACGACTTTAGATTTGGTAACGGAGCGAGTCACCATTCCTAGTATGGTATCCAGCATGGTAGCATGAATGCCCCCGTGCAGTGTTCCATTAACATTAAGTAAATGTTCTTCAATGTTTAACTTTATAGTTACATTCCCTTCTTCAAACCGAATGATTTCAAACCCTATATGTGAAAAGAATGCACTACTTTCGAATTGATTCCGAATATCCTCCACTTCAACAGGCAATCTTCCTCCCCCTCACTTTTGCGCGATTAAACTTATATACGGAAAGGAGCAGAAACGTATGGGGTTTCCACTCCTTTATCCTTGGCCTATATCGTTTCAATCATGATAGCCATTCCTTGTCCGCCGCCAACACATAGTGTAGCAACTCCATATCTTTCTTTTCTGCGAATCATTTCATATATTAGCGTTGTCACGATCCGGGCGCCAGTCGAACCGACTGGGTGCCCAAGTGCAATGGCCCCCCCATTTACATTAACCTTGTTTTCATCTAACGATAAATCCCTGATTACTGCCAATGCCTGTGAAGCGAACGCTTCATTTAATTCGAAAAGCCCAATTTCCTCTACTTTTTTCCCGGTGCGCTCCATAAGTTTTCCGACGGCTGGTACTGGACCAATTCCCATCACTTCAGGAGAAACTCCGGCAGTCGCCCAATCGACAATCTTTGCGATTGGCTGTACTTGTAACCGTTTCGCTTCACTGGCTTTCATTAATACCAATGCAGCAGCCCCGTCATTACGGCCACAAGCATTCCCTGCAGTGACGGTTCCGTTTTCCCTGAATGCCGGTTTTAAGCTTGCAAGCTTTTCCATTGTGGTTTCGGGGCGTGGATATTCATCCGTTTCAACGGTAACCGTACTTTTCCTGTCAGAGACCTGGACAGGAACGATCTCATCCTTGAACTTTCCTTCTTCTATCGCTTGCGCCGCTCTTCGTTGACTTTCCACTGAAAAGGCATCTTGTTCTTCCCTAGAAATGTTGTATCGTTGTGCGACATTTTCTGCGGTGATTCCCATCCCCAAACTTTTCCCATAAATTTCTTGAGGTTGCTGTCCAGCTTCAGTATTAGAATCCACTAGTTTAGTCCTGTCTCCCCCAAAACGGGCACTTCTTAAATAAAGCGGTGCGCGGCTCATGCTTTCCGTACCGCCGGCAACAACTATATTTGCTTGACCTGAGCTTATCTGCTGTGCTGCTGAGGTGATGGCTTGCATTCCAGATGCACATAACCGATTTACTGTAAAAGCCGGTGCAGAATCTGGAATCCCTGAGCGCAGTGCTGCCACTCTCGCAACATTCGAGGATTCGGTTGTTTGCCTAACCTCACCGAAAATTACTTCATCGACTTGTTCAGCTGCAATATTCGCCCGCTTGATCGCTTCTTTAATGGCAATACTCGCCAAATGACCGGAACTAATCTCTTTAAATGCTCCACCGTACCTTCCAATTGGTGTTCGTACAGCACTCACAATCACGATATCTTCTCCCATTTCGTTCCTCCCCCTTAAAAATCCAGATACATGGGCAAAAGACTACCTGCCCGAATAAAACAGTAAACACTTAACACTCTTCCAGGACATTCCTTGCAATGATTAAACGTTGGATTTCATTCGTTCCTTCATAGATCTTCGTTATGCGGGCATCCCGATAAAAACGTTCAACTGGATATTCAGCCATATATCCCATTCCGCCATGAATTTGAACCGCTTTATCCGCCACCCGATTAAAAACGTCTGAAGCGAACAGTTTTGCCATTGATGCTTCCTTGATCACTTTTTTTCCTTCATCAATCTTTTGTGCCGCCATCATCGTCAATGCTCTTGCGGCTTCCGTTTCGGTTGCCATATCAGCAAGCATCCATTGAATCGCTTGGTTGTCCGCGATTGGTTTACCAAATTGAATGCGCTCTTTTGCATATTTAGCTGATAATTCAATTAATTCCCCACTTGATCCCACTGCTCTTGCAGCCAATCCTACACGCCCTTCACCTAAAATTTTAAGGGCAGAGATATATCCCATTCCAACTTCGCCGATAACATTTTCTTCAGGTATGATACAATCCTCGAAAATGACCTGTGAGGTATATGATCCTCTTAACCCCATTTTTTTGTCCTTTTTGCCGACAATTAAACCAGGAAAATCTCTTTCTACCAAAAAAGCAGTAATCCCTCCCTTTGCCCCTTTATCTTTATCCGTTAAAGCGAATACGGTATAAACATCAGCTATCGGCCCATTCGTGATGAAATGTTTCGTCCCGTTCATCACCCAGTAATCACCCTTCTTTTCTGCACTTGTTGCCAAATTGGTTGCATCCGATCCCGCTCCGGGTTCAGATAAAGCAAAGGCGCCAATTTTCGTGCCTGCTGCCATTTCAGGCAAGTATTTATTTTTCAAATGTTCGGATGCAAGCTTAACCAGACCTGTACTGCCAATTCCGGTGTGAGCGCTAATTAATGAAACAAAACCATTATGGGTCCTTCCTAACTGCTCTAATACGGTAGCCTTTCCCACCGCATTTAAGCCAATTCCACCGTATTGTTCAGGAATGCTTATCCCGAATAAGCCAAGGTCTTTTGCTTTTTCCACCAAATGCTCCGGGATGGCATCTTCTTCTTCAATTTGTATGGCGTAGGGCTCCACTTCCCTTTCAACAAAATTACGGATCATTTCCTTCATTTGCTGCATTTCCTTGGTTAAAGTGATTGTCATGAGTTTATTCCTCCTTAGGTCTTTTCATGTATAGTAGCCATTGACATGTTTTCTTCTTATGGAATATTGGGCTGAATGTCTTGTTATCATCTAATCATTTAATGGAATTCATGGAATTCTTGTATTTTGGTAAATTAGAGTCCTCACTCTTACAAAATCAGGCCTCGCGTTCAATTATCGTAGCAATTCCCTGTCCGCCTCCAATGCAAGCTGTAATAAGAGCAAATCTTCCGGCAGAACGCTTCAATTCATAAACCGCTTTCGTAATGAGGATGGCACCCGTCGCACCTAGTGGGTGTCCATGTGCAATGGCTCCCCCGTTCACATTCACTCTTGCGGGATTCATATCAAGCTCCCTATTACAAGCAATGACTTGGGCTGCGAAGGCTTCATTAATTTCAATGATGTCCATTTCATTTACAGAAAGACCTGATTTCTCCATTACCTTTCTTATAGCGGGAACAGGTCCTATGCCCATATAATTTGGATCTACCCCTGCAACGGCCTGGGCCCTGATCGTCGCTAAAGGCTTAATCCCCAATTCCGCCGCTTTTTCCCTCGACATTATGACCAGGGCTGATGCGGCATCATTCAATCCTGAACTATTGCCTGCAGTCACGGACCCGCCTTCTAAAAACGCAGGTGATAATTTGGCTAGCCCTTCTTTCGTTATTTGCGGTCGTGGATGTTCATCCAATCTAAATTTGATATCGTCACCTTTTCTGACGGGAATGTAAATAGGCGCAATTTGCTCATTGAAACGGCCCTCTTCAACGGCTCTGGCCATATTTTTTTGGCTCTGCAGAGCGAATGCATCTTGTTCTTCCCTGCTAACCTCATATTTTTCCGCTAGGTTTTCAGCCGTGATTCCCATCGGGGGATCGCCAATCTCTTTTGGGGACAACCGGGACTTTCTGAACTGCGGTGGCTTTGCACTGTACGCTTTTTCCGAACGATCCATCAAGTATGGCGCCCTGCTCATGCTCTCGACCCCACCGGCGATATAGACATCGCCTTCGCCTGCCCGGATCGCTTGTGCAGCCAAGTTGACAGCATTTATTCCCGAGCCGCATTGACGGTCGACAGTCAGTCCCGGAAGATGAATCGAGAGACCAGTTTCCAGAGCAGTTAACCTGGCAATGTTTCCACCCCCGCTTAACACATTCCCCATGATGACATCATCTATCATTCGAGGTTCGACATTCGCTCGTTTTATGGCTTCTTTCATCACTTCTGCCCCAAAAACGTGGGCAGGAACCGATGCAAGTGCTCCTCCCTGTTTTCCAATTGCTGTTCGAACTGCAGAAACTATGACGGCATCTCTATTCATTTCCCCATCCGCTCCTTTTCCTTTTATTCACCCCATTTTGTGCAGGCATTCCTTCATTTCACTAGTTTCATTGAATGTAAGCAGGTTCGACCATGCTTATGAGGACTTAAGATCAAAGTCATCCGAACTTTTATTTTTATGATTCCCTTTTAATTTGGCAGGTTTTACGAATATCGCAAACAGGATGCCAAAAGCCAGGACAAGGATGGCCATGAACAATATCGATAAGTTATAACCCAATAGTTGATTTCCTCCAGCTAAACTTATGATATAGCCAGTTAACAGAGGTGCAATAATGCCTGCTATATTCCCTGAAGATGTTAAGATGCTTGTCATCAATCCCCCCCGCTCTTGCATTTCATTGATCATGATCGTAGGTCCTATCGGTAAAATGGCATATGTAAGGCCCTTTGCTAAACACATGGCGACTATCACCCAGATTGGATTATGAAACACCATGATTGAGGAAAAGAACAATGCACCAAGAATCATAGCGCCCGCGACGACAAATACCCTCGATGACCGCCAATTCTGATTCTTCTTGAATAAATGATCAGACACCATCGATACACCCATATAAATACATACGGAAACGACTCCAATTATCGCAACGCTGGTTCCCATCTGACCGGGAGTCATTTTTATGGCCTCCACTAAATAAATCGGGAGCCAAACAGAAAACCAAACAACTAAAATATACGTTGAAAAATAAGCGAGTGTAGTAAACAAAGCAGTAGGTGAAGCCAGTAGCAACAAAAAGTCTTTCACTTTTATTTTTTCTAGTCTTGGTTTCTTTTTCTTTTGTACGTTTTCATATACTTCAACTGGATTTTCCTTTGTTAAAAATTGAAAGAGGAAGAACCAAACAAGGCTTGCTGCACCAAGAGCGGCAAAGGCAGCCTTCCAGCCGAATATCGTTATTAAGGAAACGAGGATCGGTGCCACAATCATCGCACCAACGGTTCCTCCGCCAACCACTACCGAATTGGCAAAGCCTTTCAGTTTCGGCGGAAACCACTTATCGGCATGACTGTAAGCAATTGGGCTATAAGGCCCTTCGAATGCGCCCAGTAAAATTCTGTATAGAATTAATAATGGAAGAGCGGTAATGGCTAAAACGCCGAATTGCAAAACAGTCCATGTCAGCATGATGAACCCAAGCACTTTTTTAGCCCCCAGCCGATCAGCCCATGCTGCCCCAAAAATACCTGTTACTGGGTAGAGCCAATAATAACTGCTTCCAACAAGGCCCCACTCCGCATAGGAAAGATCGAATTCCTTCATGATAGGAACCGCTGCAAGACCTACGATAGATTTATCTGCAAAATTGATGACGGCCCCAAAGAATAATAGAATGAGAACAACCCAACGCATATGAATCCCTCCTCTTCTTTATTTTTGTATACAAACTCGTATACCATCCAACGTAGGTTTGATCATAAATGGTTGGATGAGCTAACCACATTCCCCCTCTTTCATTCCTTTTCCAATTCTTCTTTAACTAACAATCTTTTTAATAGTTTACCCACTGTATTTCGCGGAAGTTCTTTTCTCAATTCAAATACTTTTGGTACCTTATAAGGCGTCAATTGGGAATAACAATATCCTTCTATTTCTTCAAGATCCACGGAAGCGCTTTCTTTAGGTACGATGAACGCTTTCACAATTTCGCCTTTTTCTTTATGGGGGATGCCCACCACAGCTGCCTCTTTAATTGCAGGATGTTCATACAGAACTCCTTCTACCTCCTGAGGGTAAATATTAAATCCGCCGACGATGATCATTTCTTTTTTTCTCCCGACTATATAGAAATATCCTTCGTCATCCATCACAGCAAGATCGCCAGTATATAGCCAGTCATTCTGTAATGCCTTTTGGGTTTCGGCTTCGTTATTCCAATAACCCTTCATGATTTGGGGGCCTTTTATGAGCAACTCCCCGACGCATGTGTTAGGCACTTCATTATTTTCATCGTCAATGATCATACAGTCCGTACCAGGAAAAGGGATGCCAATGCTTCCTATTTTCCTTTTTCCGAAAGGCGGATTACGATGAGTGGAAGGTGAAGCCTCCGACAAACCGAAACCCTCTCCGATTTTGGCACCGGTCAGCTCCTCAAATCGCTTAATTACTTCAACCGGCAGGGGCGCCGATCCACAAGAACAACTTTTTAAACAATTCAG
The DNA here is from genome assembly GCF_002243645.1 of Peribacillus simplex NBRC 15720 = DSM 1321. Lineage (NCBI taxonomy): Bacteria > Bacillati > Bacillota > Bacilli > Caryophanales > Bacillaceae > Peribacillus > Peribacillus simplex. Next base: position 543,383 of record NZ_CP017704.1, read on the forward strand.
TCCATAGTTTTCAATTCCTGGATGATTGACGAATGCATTATACATCTTTGGAACTCCTGGAAAGAAAGTCGGACGATACTCTTTTATTTTTGCAAGTACATCTTGAAGTTCGAATTTAGGAAATAAGAGGATGGCAGCTCCAATATAGATACCTAGATTCATAGCACTTGTCATGGCATAAACATGGTAAAGAGGCGTAGCTGCCAAAACGATTTCTTCGCCAGGTCTCAGGGAATCTCCATACATTTCAAAACTCTGCACGACATTAGAGGTTAAATTATGGTGAGTAAGCATGACACCCTTCATCTTCCCAGTGGTGCCGCCAGTATATTGGATGACTGCAGTATCGTCATGCGGGCTTATCATTTCGGGCTTCATAATGGCCTCCCCGGTTTCAATCATTGTTTGAAGGGAAGCAGAACCATTTTGATCATTTTCCGTGTCAATGCAAACATCAAATTCATATATCACTTTCGTTTCTTCGATTGTATTTGCGGCCGTTTGGTCAAATACAATATTCTTGGTATCCGAGTCTATTAAAATTTGCAATAGTTCCCGTGGTTTATACATGGGATTAATTTGTACAACTAACAGACCTAGTGCCTGGGCAGCGTAATAACTGATTATGAAATAAGGGTGGTTGGCCATCATCAGACCAATCCGTTCACCTTTAACAAAGCCCATTTCTCTCCATTTACCTGCAAGTTTGTCTACCTGCATTTTTAGATTCTTATAATCCATGGACTGGTCTTCATAAATGATGGCTGTATGGTGTGGAAACTTACTTGCTGTTACATCAAGCAGTGAATAGACGGATATTTCCGGTAGCTTCATAGATTTCATTCTTTCAACATACCACTGCTCCCATGGTTTAATTATCGTTTTTCGCACCATTATCCCTCCACACATAAACGAATTTCATATCGTGCATGTTTGATTTATACTTATTATTATTATTATTATTATTATTAGGATTATGCAACTTGCATGCCAAGTCCTATTTTGGTGTAAAATCGCTTAGTATTAAGATCAGTCAATTCATTAATGAATTTTATTCACATATAATGCCTTTCTATAGAGGATTCATCGAAATACCAATAATTCATTATTGAATTTTTAAAGGCTCTGGTTGGTTTTCAATCGATATGAAAAGTAGGTTTTTACCATATTATAGATTATATCTACTCACAAATCGTGATTTTGATTTTATCCATAGTGTATTATAGAATTTGAAAAGCCCATCCAACTAAGGGTGGGCAAGTGCAATGTTAATTGAAACTTGGCTTACGAGTAAATAAATAAAAAATCTATAGCACAACTTCCATTCCTAGATTTTTAGATTTTGCGCATTCGTAGACTGATTTTGACACCGTGTATCCAAGAATCATCCAAACCAATATACTCCAATATTTTTAGAGGTTTTTAAATCTATAAGGTATTTAAAAGTAAAAAGCCAATAATGGTTGCAAAGCAAAAGAAATCCCAAAAATAAAGGTGGGTAAAAATATTTTCACTTTTTAGTATCTCTCTTAGTATATGTTTGATGAACAGTTCATATAAACTATGTTACTTTAATTAACCAGCCCCGTTAGTCGAATAAGAAAAGGGGCTGCCGCAGCAACCCCATTGTTCAACGAAAACCCCCTTTACTTTAAGAAAAATCCGCTCAAACCCTCTGGATATAGAGTGTTTTTTTGTAAATAATAAGATTGTTAAACAATAAACTGAGGAGGACTTGTATGCAACAGGATCAACAAGCTAATGAGAATTATACAGAACATACATTCTGAAATATGTACTAGTGATATGGTTTAAAACAATTATTGCGAAATATGTGTTCCTGTAAAACCGTTATATTTTGATTTGAGGTGGAATTTTCTTTAATCATCAATTATGACCTTTACCAAGATTATCTGTTTTTCTATTTTACCAATTGAGAGAGTGATTGTTTTTCTGTTATGATTTTACTTGTAAAGTCATAATATAACCTTGTTAATCATAACCTACTCAACAGTATTTGGTTATGTGTTACATAAAAATTGAAATTTGTCGGGATGAGTGATAATGAAATGAATAATCAAAAAACACCTCAAACACCTGATTCTAATGTTAAAAGACTAGATCAGTCTGACCTTGCTCTAGCTGTTGGTTCATTTTTATCTAATTTAGATGTAAATGGAGAGTCACGATTGCCACAACGTGCTTATCTAGCTGTTCGACATGCGATTCGCCACCTTCAATTGCCGCCTGGACAGACTGTGCTAGAGAGGGAAATGGCAGAAATCCTGGGCATGAGCAGGACACCTGTACGTGAATCACTTGTCCGTTTGGAAACGGAAGGATGGGTACGGCTCATACCGCGTCGTGGTTTTATTGTTGCACCACTTGTAGCAGATGATCTTCAACAGATTTATGAAGTGGTGGAAGCGCTCGATGGTGTTGCAGGCAGACTCGCTACCGGTCGTGCTACTCACCAAGAGTTAAACCAACTTGAGCATCTGATTGAAGAACAAGAAAAGGCACTAGAACTAAACGATCTACTTTCATGGACAGAACTTGATGATCAATTTCATAATTATATTGTTGATTTAGCCCAAAACCCACGCCTCAGAGGGATTGTTGACAGTCAGTCTGACCAACTCTATCGCGCACGCTTATACACAATTGGGCTTCGACCAAAGCCAACACGATCAGTGACTGAACATAAGGCGATTTTAGCAGTCATGCGAGCAGGCGAGCCTGAAGCTGTACGAACTATGTTGCAGTCTCATCGCTATAGAGCGCGCAACGAAATTCTAGAGGCTCTTCAATCTATGCCTCCATTACCGGAAGAAACGGGAAATAAGGAGACTTTTCCCTGATGTAATAATCTATTATTATTAATAAAGAAAGGCTGTAGAGATTTCACAGAAATCAACTACAGCCTTTTTTTGTTAGACAGTCGTGCTTAATATTGATAAATCAGTTTTGATATGATGTTTATTATCATAAACTAACCCATTATTGAATTAGCACCCATTAATTTTCGGTATAGTATTTTCTATTTTACAAAGTTACAAAGCTTACCAATCTGCTCTACTTCAACAACTACCATATCTCCCGACTTCATTGGGCAACTTCCAGAAGGCGAACCAGTAGCCAAAACATCACCCGGCTCTAGTGTCATAACCTGTGAAATCCAACTGATAAGGAAAGGAATTGAAAGTGACATCTGATTAGTATTACCCTCTTGTACAACTTTGCCGTTTAATGTTGTAACGATTCGTAAATTAGTTGGATCTATTCCTTTTACAATACACGGACCCAACGGGCCAAAGGTATCAAAACCTTTACCGCGCGTAAATTGGGGATCAGTTTTTGTAAGATCTCTTGCAGTCACATCATTAAATATAGTACAGCCAAAAACATAATCCAATGCTTCTTCTTCTTTTATATTTTTGCCGCGTTTACCAATAACGAGTGCCACTTCCCCCTCCATCTCCACCTGCTTGGTTAAATCACTAGAGGGAAGAATGATTTCTCCCTGATCTGGAATCACCGAAGATGTAGGTTTTAAAAACAAGAACGGTTCTTTCAGATTTGCCTTCCCCCCAGTCTCTTTTGCGTGTTCAACATATGTCCATCCAAAATTAACGACTTTTGAGGGTACTACTGGCTCCAAAATTTTCACATCACTATATTTAACTCTTGATCCATCATATTTTAGTTCATTGTTTACAACTTCAACAAAATCACTAGACAATTGTAGAATTTCCCCATCTTCAACAATTCCGTAATATACTTTTCCGTTATGTTGCTGATAGCGAACTATCGTTTGTGTTTTTTGTAGTACCTGCATGACCACACCAACTCCATAACTTACTTGATGAATCTTACTTGCTTACTGATCAACTCATATTGTTCTTCCTTCTTTTTATTGAACTCCACCTTATTTTCTTCAAAGATGTTATTTCCTTCTGTATCAATGGAAACAATAAGAGGACCGAACTCATTCACTTCACATACCCAAAGAGATTCTGGCATTCCAAGGTCTTTCCAGTGTACTTCTCTAATTTGTTCAACCTTTGTTGCTGCATAAACAGCATTTCCGGCTGGATAGACGAGATGCAGTGCTTTATGATTCTTGCATCCTTCTTCAGTGTTCTTCCCCATTCCACCTTTTCCAACAATAAGTTTAACACCTGTTTCTTCGATAAATTCCTTTTCAAATTTCTCCATTCTCATACTCGTTGTTGGACCAATAGAAACAATCTCGTAATTTTCATTTCCAAGGTCTCTAACAATGGGACCTGCGTGAAATATAGCTTTCCCCTTAAGATCTACAGGTAAAGGAATCTTCTCTTCTATGAGTCTCCTGTGGGCAACATCTCTGCAAGTAACCAGTGTACCTGTTAGGTAGATAATGTCTCCAATTCTTATTTCCTTAAGATCCTCATCTTTTATAGGGGTGGTTAATACTTTTTTACTCATAGTGTTACCCCCTCGTGAGTACTAATTTCATAGTTCAAATTGCTGTCAAAGGTGATCTTTCCTCTTCTATGGGACCAGCACCCTGTATTAACTGCAACTCCAATAGTAGAAGGATGTCTTGCCGTATTCACAACATTTACACCCATGACAGATTTAGATCCCTTAAGTCCCTGAGGACCAAGGCCAATAGCGTTAATTCCATCTTCAAGAAGCTTTTCCATCTTAGCAGCATTTTCATTTTCATTACGACTTCCAACAGGTCTCATAAGAGCTTTTTTAGAGTTCATAGCTGCTGTTTCTACAGAAGTACCGACGCCTACACCAACAAGAAGTGGAGGACAGGCATTAATTCCATAACTAGTCATCCGATCGAGTACAAACTTTACCACACCTTCATAGCCTTCACCCGGCATTAGAACCGTCGCCACTCCAGGAAGGGTACAACCTCCTCCTGCCATATAAGTATAGATTTCCACTTTATCACTGTCTTCTGCAATTTCCCAGAAGATGCTTGGTGAACCGTCACCGATGTTCTTTCCTGTATTGTACTCATCAAATGTTTCTACAGAATTGTGTCGTAATGGAGTTTCTTGAGTTGACTTATACACACTATCCCTCAGAATACTATCTAACTGTCCAATCAGGGGGAAGTTCTGTCCGCACTTAACAAAAAACTGGAGAACACCTGTATCCTGACATGAAGGTCTCTTTAACTCATAAGCCAGCTTCTGATTATCAAACATCGTTTTGTAAATGATTTTTGCAAGCTTATTATCTTCCTCTTCACTTAGTTCTTTCAGTTTATTTTCCACATCATCAGGAAGTTTGTAGCTGACAAGGGAGACAAACCTTGCCATCAAATCAGTCATCTTTTCTTTTTTCTGTAACTTTTCCATAATAACGCTCATAATAACTCTCCTTTTTTATCTTTAATATTTTTGTGTAGAAAGGGAAGAAAATTGGTAACTGTCTTCAAAGTTATAATGAAAGAATTTTCTGACACCAATACCCCTGTTCCAGCTATATCGATTGCTAAGCTAACGCGAGTGAACTCACAAACAACAGGATCGTGTTAAAGTTTTTCTAATCCTTTAGCATCCACCATATGCCCATTTTCGAGATACTTACAACCTTAAAGGGAGAAATCGCTTTCAAAAGAAAATTACACGCCTGATGCTTGAGCCAAATGAGTCAGTAAATGTAACCATACTGTTTATCTCCTTTCAAAATCCTTCATCAGGGATAACAGCTAGATGCAAAACAGGTTTTTCACTCATTGCTAGCTCTCCTACCACGATTCACATCTCTTGCATGTGAATCAGCTTAATGTAAATATCTTATGAGCTAATTATTAAATAATGTATACATTAAAGTCAATGGTTTTATTTTATTTTAATAAAATTAATTTCCTAATAAATACGTCCTTTTTCCTCTATATAATGTATTTATCTGTGTTTTTTTAAATTACCACAATGAAAAAGGTTGAATATTCTAAAAATTAAGTTGACATTAATGTATACATTAACATACAATCAAATTTAGAAATATAAGGAGTGATATTATTGGATACGCTTTCAAATTAAGTTTTCATCTGTAATCATTCTTAAGCTAGATAACTTGGATTTTAGAAAAAAAGACCTGTCACACAAAAATTAATGAAATGGAGGTATAGGTAAAAAGAGAACGTTTTAGCAACATTGCCCTACCAATGTATTCTCCTACATCACACGATTTGTTTTTTTCGTATTATCATAAGGGATGAACATTTTTGTATACGCTTCCATTGCTAACAAGTTAGTTTCATCAAGTAAATGAAAAAGAACCTAGAACCTCCTTAGTTGGCCCTTCTGATAAGGTTCTGGATAAAAGATAAATATATTCATAGCTTAATAGCGTAGTAACTATTTAAAATTACAAATAACTTAAGTTCATACTTTATACGGGAGCTGGTTTGTATGTTAACATTCCTAGCATTATTAATGATCATTGTATTCATTGTACTTCTCTCAAAAAATAAATTATCTGTTTTCGGTGCATTAACAATTATTCCATTTGTTTTTGGAGCAATTGCAACCTTTGTAACGGGTGCTTCCTTTTTGGATCTCTTTGAATGGATTAAAGAAGGTATTTTATTTAGTGTAGATGAAGAAACAGGAAAGGTTTCTACTGGGGTTATTTCACCTGCTATTGTTATCTTATTTGCTGTGTTGTATTTTGGTTTAATGCTTAATGTCGGTTTGTTTGACCCTTTATGCGAATTCTTTATTAAAAAAGCAAAAGGGGACCCATTGAAGGTTACAATGGCAACAGTTTTAACTGCGACAGTAGTCACTATGAATGGTGATACTACTACAACAATTATTATTTGTGTTGCTGCTTTCCTTCAACTTTATAAACAAATGAATATTAAGCTAATTTATTTAGCAGTAATTATTGTTACCCCTATTGGAATTTTTAATCAATTACCATGGGGAGGCCCAACAATTGCTGCAAGCACAGCAATGGGTGTAAGTATTAGCGAACTGTTTGCAGATTTATTGCCAGGAATGCTAGTTGCTGAAGTATTTGCAATTTTTATGGCTTATTTTATCGGAATAAAAGAAAGAAAACGCTTAAACTTTGATCCTAAGACTGCTAAAGATATTTCTCCAGAGCAATTGGAAAGTATGTTAAACGCTATTCGTCTAAAAGATCCTGAATTGAAGAGACCTAAACTATATGCTTTTAATTTGATTTTAACGCTTGCTATTTTAGTTATGCTTGTGATGGATGTTGCACATGGCGGTGTTTTATTTGGTATAGGTGCAGCAATTGCCCTTACGGTAAACTATAAGTCAACAAGTCTTATAAATGAACGAATTGATGACTTGGCAGCAGATGCTTTAGCACCAGCTTTGGCAACTTTGGCTGCCGGGGTTTTCTCTGGCGTTTTAACAGGTAGTGGGATGTCAACAGCTTTAGCAACATCTATTACAGCTATGATCCCAGAATCATTAGGTTCAAATATGGCACCAATCTACGCGTTAATTGCAGCACCTGCAATTACATTTTTACCGCAAGATGCTTTCTACTTTGGGATTGCCGGCGTTATGTCAGATGTTATGGGTCAATATGGAATTTCTGCTAGCGAAGCAGCTGTAGCTTCCATGGTGGGACAGGCATTCCGTCTAATTTCACCAGTTATTCCAGCTCTATATATGTTAGTTGATTCTACGGAGACAAACTTTATAGACTTTCAAAAAAAGTATGTAATTTATGCTTGGCCCATTCTACTTATATACCTAGTTGTTTATACATTAACCGGGGCATTGCCGATTTAGAAAAAAGTCCTTATAAGAGCTTGAGCGAAACAAATATCTTCCATTTTCATCGCAACACAAATAGAAGAGTTGACCAATTGTTTTTGGATCCGCCTCTTCTCGAGCACTCATAACGTGTGAAAACAATCGTGGTATAAGCTACTAACGCATTATAACTGCGTGATTGGAATTCCTTTTAGCATTATTATTTTGTACGCAGAATGTAGATACACAAGGATAAAAGGTGCATTCTATCAAACCCTTGTCACTGCTACTGAATATAAGGCGTGTTTATTGAAAAGATGTAAAAGGATTACACAAATTAGTCAGGACTAATTTGTGTAATCCTTTATTTTTTATCCAAGCAAAATAAGTATAAAAAAGTGCAAAATATCTCTAAAAGTTACAGGTTGTTAGGGCTGAGTACTCTGTTTTTCATCTATTCCTTTATCAAAACGGTAAGCCCTCTAGGTCCCCTTATGATACGTAAAATAGATATTTCACGCAAAGATTAATAATATAATTTGCCACACTCTCTTCCTCATCATAAATCTAGAGCTTATGTAAAAGATGGTTTCAATTAGGCAGTAACTCTAGGACAAAAGGAAACTATCTTATATTTATAGAGATCACTTTTAATATTATATATTCTAACAAGGTGCATGATCTTGAATATGACCTTCTTTTTCGAGTGATAGATCAATAAAGAGAACTGATGTCGATATATCAGTTCTCTAGTGAAATTTGTTCCATATTCTTTATTTGTTAATATGAGAAGAAATTTATAGTGAAATCAAAAAAAATCAGTCCCTATTGAACCTTCTCATTATTCTTTCTTATCATTATTCTCTTGGTTATTCTTTTCTGAAATTCGTCTTTGATTGGCTTTCGTCTCAGCATTCACATGGTTTGCATCATTTGGTTTATTTTTTTTAGAACCTCTTGCATCATTACTCATACTTATTCACCTCCCGCGGCAGCTTATATACGTATGTTAGCTTACTCTTGCCTCCAAATTTTATACGCCTCACCTGGATGTAGCACATCGCTAAATAGCATAAAGACATCCCGTACAGACCGCGGACAACATTATTTCAATAACACAAAAAGAGCAAACCCGTTTAGAGCCCGCTCTTGTAATGATTCAAAAATATCCCCATCAAAACTTATATCCCTTCGATGTTCAAATTCAATTGCACCCTATTTACTACGTGAAAACCGAAAGAGGTCCTTACAAATGAATTCAGAAGTAGTAGCGTTACAAATACTCGCTTAATCGCAAGGATTTCATTACTCTTGAACCTCAGTGCAAAAGATCTTTATAATAAAAGGTTAGTTGTGAAATATCCTTTCTGTGCCTTAATTTTTTGACCGCCTATCAAAAGTAATCCTCAAATTTCAATAAAATGGCCTTCATGGCTTGGCTTGAGTTTCCCTTTTCTTTAATCCTCTTCAGAAAGCCTATGAACAAAATCACCAGTAAATCCTCGACCCTCAACTCTAAAGCGAACAGAGAGCTTTCACCCTTTTTTTCCTTGAATCCTTCTTCTTCAATGTAACTGCCTTTCACTAACGCCAGTACTAACACGTTATTGGCTTTCCCTTCATCAACCTTTGACGGCATGGCGAAATGCCCTTCGTTGGATGAATCAAACGTTTCGGATAAAAGCGTTTCATCGCTGATTATTTTTTTACCGGCTAAATCAATGGTATAGAGATGGATTTCATCCGTATTTTTTCATTGTTCGAAATTACATCATTTTGAGTGATGATCTGTAATTTTGATTGAACGAATTGTACATCCATTACTGTGATATCCTCGTATTTTTCTTGTTTTGGCACAGTTTCCCAAAAATGATATAAACAAATCACCGTTTTATTAACAAAAATGAACTAAAACAAAAACCGAGCAGAAAACGCCCGGTCTTACTTGTTACACTGTTTCTTTAATCGTATTGACCAACGTATTGGCTGGCCGATTCAGTCCTAAATTCCCGCGTAATGTATCTTCTGTGTATTCGGTACGGAACAAGCCGCGTTTTTGTAATTCAGGGATGACTTGATCGACGAAGTCTTCAAGACCGCCTGGTAAATAGGGAGGCATGATGTTGAAACCGTCCGCTGCTCCATTTTCAAACCATTCTTGCAGTTGATCTGCGATTTGTTCCGGTGTTCCTTTGATTTCGCGATGGCCTCTTGCTCCAGCTGTTTTCTGATATAACTGGCGAATGGTTAGATTTTCACGTTCAGCAAGGTCCTTCAATAATGTAAAACGGCTTTTCCCTCCATTGATTTGCTCTAGTTCCGGAAGGTCAGGCAGTGGACCATCAACGGGATACCTGCTTAAATCCACACTGATCATCGCCGATAAAAGAGCAACACCAGCTTCCTCTGGAATAAGTTCTTCAAATAATTGCTTTTTCTCTTCCGCTTCTTCTTCTGTTGCACCAATGATTGGGAATACACCCGGCATTATTTTCAGTTCATCAGGCGAGCGGCCATATTTCGCCATTCTTCCTTTCACATCCGCATAGAATGCTTGCGCTTCTTCGATTGTTTGCCACGCTGTGAAAATCACTTCTGCCGTACGTGCCGCAAGCTCTTTCCCTGCTTCAGAAGAGCCGGCTTGAACCACAACGGGATGCCCTTGGACTGGACGGGAAATATTCAAGGGGCCATCTACAGAGAACCATTCGCCCTTATAATTGATAGAATGGATTTTCGAGCCATCAGCAAATTGCGCAGATTCCTTATCCATGACCAATGCCTCATCTTCCCAGCTATCCCAAAGCTTTTGGACGACATCTACAAATTCTCCGGCTCGTTCATAGCGCCTTTCATGTAGAAGATGCTGATCCGAATTAAAGTTCTTTGCTTCTGCATCCGTATTAGATGTTACTACATTCCAACCTGCACGACCATTGCTTAAATGATCTAAAGAAGCAAACTTTCGCGCTACATGGTATGGTTCGTTATACGTAGTGGACACCGTGCCAACAAGCCCGATTTTTTCAGTTACCGCTGAAAGAGCCGATAACAGAGTAAACGGTTCAAAATAAATTCCCGACCTTTGAACGTTTTTAGAACCGTTATGTTGAAACGCATTGATATCCGCAACAAACAGCATATCGAATTTTCCTCGCTCTGCTGTTTGAGCCAGCCTTTTAAGAAAATCGAAATTCAATATATTATGCGTTTCTGCCTCTGGATGACGCCAAGCAGCCACATGGTGTCCAGGAATCATGAAAAAAGCACCTAACTTCATTTCTTTTTTATTCGTACTCATCTAATCTCCTTCTCTCTGTTGTTCTATTTTAAAAACTTATATATGAGTGCCCTCTACCTTTTCAATTAAGGTATTATGAGGACGTTGCAATCCTAAGTTTTCACGTAACGTACTACCTGAATATTCAGTCTTGAATACATTCCGTTTTTGTAGTTCAGGAATGACTTGATCAACAAAGTCATCTAGCCCTCCTGGTAAATAGGGAGGCATGATATTAAAACCATCTGCCGCACCTTTTTCAAACCACTCTTGTAATTGATCAGCAATTTGTACGGGTGTTCCTTTAATTTCACGATGACCTCGTGCACCTGCAATATGTTGGTATAATTGCCGGATTGTATAGCCTTCACGGTCTGCTATATCTTTCAATAACTGAAAGCGGCTTTTTGTTCCATTGATTTCTTCTAGCTCAGGTAGTTCAGGCAAAGGACCATCCAATGAGCACCCATTCAAATCCACATTAATCATCTTCGATAAAAGAGACACTCCGGCTTCTTCTGGGATCAAATCGACCAACCTTTGTTTCTTCTCATTTGCTTCCTCTTCTGTATTCCCGATGACTGGAAATACTCCAGGCATTATTTTCAGTTCCTCAGGGGAACGGCCATATTTCGCCATTCGTCCTTTCACATCCGCATAAAATGCTTGCGCTTCTTCTAAGGTTTGCCACGCTGTGAAAATCACTTCCGCCGTTCGCGCCGCAAGCTCTTTACCAGCTTCGGAAGAGCCCGCTTGAACCACAACGGGATGCCCTTGGACCGGACGGGAAATATTTAAGGGACCTGCAACGGAGAACCATTCCCCTTTATGATTGATCGTATGGATTTTTGAACCATCTGCAAATTGCGCAGATTCCTTATCCATGACCAACGCCTCATCTTCCCAACTATCCCAAAGCTTTTGAGCAACGTTGACAAACTCCTCGGCACGCTCATAGCGCTTTTCATGAAGGGGATGTGCGTCTAAATTAAAGTTGCGTGCTTCTGAGTCAGAGCCCGAAGTGACGACATTCCAACCTGCTCGCCCATTGCTTAAGTGGTCCAAAGACGCAAACTTACGCGCTACATGGTAAGGTTCGTTATACGTTGTCGATACTGTACCAACTAGCCCAATATTCTTTGTTACCGCTGAAAGTGCCGATAACAGAGTAAACGGTTCAAAACGTGTATTTACGGTTTGTGTTAATACTTTTTCATCCAGAGTGCTTAGTGAAACATGATCGGCAAGGAAAAGTAAGTCGAATTTTCCGCGCTCTGCCGTTTGGGCTAATTTTTTTATATAATCAAAGTTCATAATATCCTTTACTTCTGCTTCTGGAAGACGCCAAGCTGCCACGTGATGACCTGGAATCATGAAAAAGGCACCTAACTTCATTTCGCGTTTATCGTTGGCCATACACTATCCCTTCTTTCTTTTATTATTGATTGGTTTTCCAAGCAGAGAATCGTTTTTCCAGAGAAACCAAAGCATAGTTCAATAACAATCCAAGTAAAGAAATCGTTATAATACCGGCATACATTTCAGGGATTTGAAAATTCATTTGCGCATAATTGATTAAATAGCCTAAGCCTTCCTTGGCTCCTACCATTTCAGCTGCAATTAACACGAGAATCGACGCCGTCCCCGCCATACGTATTCCGGTAAAAATAGTCGGTATAGAAGCCGGCAAAATGACCTTATAGAATAGTTTATGAGAAGGTAATCCCATCGATTTGGCTGATTTAATGAGCAACGGGTCCACATTTTGAACCGCATTGATGGTATTTAAAAGAACAGGAAACGTACAGGCGAACAAAACAATCGCTATTTTGGATATTTCACCGATACCCAGCAGTAAAATAAAAACAGGCAATAACGCCAACGCGGCCGTATTTCGGAATAACTCCAATACTGGATTTAATAGATCTTTTGCTAAAGGAAACCACCCAATGATTAGTCCTAAAGGGATAGCAATCAATAAGGCCAATCCAAACCCAATGAACGAACGCACAAAGCTTGCTTTAAAATGGGCAAATAACTCTCCTGATGTCACCAATCCCCACCATCCTACTACCACTGATGAAAAAGGTGGGAAGAATACTGTATCAACCAATCCAATTCGCGGTGCAATCTCCCAAATCAATAGTAACAGGACGATCACGGCTGTCTGCTTCACAAGTTTTTGCAGCCAGGTAAAGGAAAAGGGGGTATGCCGCTTTCTTTCAATAGGTACAGCTATAGCTTTTTCTAAACTAGACATTTATGAACCACTCCTTTTTTTAAAAGACTAAATGGAAGCCGCTTGATAGACCTTTTCGTGAAGAAGGCTCCAGATATGATGTCGCGCTTTTACAAACTCTGCATGTGATCGAATGTCTACTTCGTTTAATCGTGAATCCAAAGGGATATCGACCATATACTTCACCGTCCCAGGATTTGTGGACATCACCGCCACACGCTGGCCTAAGTACACAGCCTCATCTATGCCATGCGTAATGAAGATAATCGTTTTCTTGGTCTTATCCCAAATCCGTAATAATTCACTCTGCAAGGTTTCCCTTGTCTGTGCATCCAACGCCGCAAACGGTTCATCCATGAGCAGTACATCAGGGTTAAAAGCTAGACTCCTAGCAATAGCAACGCGTTGCTTCATGCCTCCTGACAATTCATGAGGAAAACGATCTTCAAACCCCTCTAAACCAACTAAAGATAAGAAATATTGAGTCAGTTCATTCCGTTCTTTTTTCGAGACTCTCTTTGCTTCTAAACCAAACTCGACATTGCCTCGCGCTGTCTTCCATGGAAACAAAGCATACTGCTGAAATACAATTCCGCGGTCTAATCCAGGACCCGTAATTTCCTTTCCATCAAGAAGAATCCTACCGGTAGTTGGTTTCGTTAATCCCCCGAGTAAATCTAACAAAGTGGATTTACCGCAGCCACTTGGACCGACCAGTGTTAAAAATTCACCATCTTTCACAGAGAAGTTCAAGTCCTTTACTGCCGTGAACTCCTTCTTGGAGCCTTTTCCCTTTTCGGTATCTCGTACAGTAAACACCTTTGTTACTGAATCAAATCGAATTTTATCTGCCATATCCACACCCCGTTCATTTAGTCTCAAACTCTTTCGTAAATGGATTAAACTCATTTGTATATAAGTCATCCAACTTCACTTGGTCCTTTTTGATCTCCCCGTTTTCTGCAAGCCAATCCGCCCAAACTTGGAATTCTGATTCTTTAATATAGCCACCTTTTGCTGCGACACCCGGACTTTTCCAGTATTGAACGGTTTCTGAATCTTCTTTTCGATCTCGTTTCTCAATAATCGATTCAAAACGGGCGATCACTTCTTCACGAGGAGTTATTCGTGACCATTCAATCGCCTTTGCAGTTCCCTCTACAAACTTTTTCACCGTATTTGGGTTTTCCTTTATGAATTTTTCTGTAAAGACAATACTGCCTGCAGTAAAGGTTCCAAATAGATCATAATCACTAAATACTTTACTAAGGCCACCATTATCCAGCGCCCTATCACGTGCCGCCCCATTTAAAGCCACGACATCGATTTGCTTTTGCCGTAATGTTTGTTCAGCATTACCTGGGGGCACCACCACTAAAGTAACCTGTTTGATTTCATCATCCGTAAGGCCATTTTGTTTCAAATATTCTTTTAAAACCAATTCAAAATGCGCACCAAGCGTATTCACTCCAATTTTTTTACCGATTAAATCACGTGCATCTTTTATCGAGCTGCCTTCTAATGTGTAATACCCAACAAAGGTTTCTTCATCACTACCATAATAGCCAAGGACCGCTTTAATCGGTGCTCCGCTTGATTTTAATTTGATGATGGCCCCATTAAAGGCTCCACCGAAATCCGTTTGACCCGTCGCAGCCGTTTGAATATCCTGCGGTCCGCCATTCACATTTCCTACCCAATTCAACTTAATGGGACCTAAATACCCTAAATCTTCAGCCAGTTCAGGATATGTAACTACTCCTGCATACCCTTGATACTTCAGTTCCACTTTTTCATACCCATCTTTATTTTTTTCTACGGCCTTCCCTGCGGAGCATCCAGCCAGTACAAGCAATGCACCAATCCATGCTAAAAATAAGGCCTGTCGAGTCATTTTCATTTTTTAATCTCCTTTGTTAATGAGGCTCTTAAACACAAAAGACCCTCGATTAATTTTTCAATTAAACGAAGGCCTCCAGTAGTCTAGTTAGCCATACTATTCGATTATGATATCAGAGTCTAAATGAAGGTCCACTTAAAGATTGATTACATCTTACATCCCATTCTATTGGACCGATATGTATAAAACTTGATCGGATATTCCCCTCCTTAGTAAACAAAATAGACCCCCACTTTCACCATTCGGTGAATTTAGGAGCCTCCGGTTTTCCAGTAAGCCAACATAATTTAATTCCAATAAAGTTTATAGGTTTACTATATTTATTTCGCTTGAAAATGTCAATAGTTTTCTAAAAATTCTTTCTTTTTAATGTTAAAAGCAACCCAGTAAACAGTCCCCAACGCTGATGAAACATCCTATCGGCCTCTTCTATAGTTGTTTTAAAACTACTTATGGTAAGCATGGGATACATCTTTTTTAATTCCTCCAAAGCGAACATCGTTTTCTCTTCATCACTAGTCTGAACAAATAGCTCATCTGATTCTATGTTTCTAACAGGTCATATTTGCACAAGAACCCTTTTTCTTTACACAAAATGATAAAAATGAAAATTTTGAGTATTTATAATAATCAATTTAATTAATGCAACACTAGTGTCCACAATTAGAATAGGGAAGTTAACTTAAACTTCTAAAGAGCTTCTCGCTTTTGCATAGTCCTCTACATTTCTATACTCTTTATAATCAAAATACTCAAAATCAGCATTTAATGCCTGACCACTCAAATCTTGAACACAAACTCCGACAAATGTACCAGTAAAACGAATATAGTCTGCATCATCATCCGAAAGATGACTGATGTCTATCTTTGGTCCAATCGACTGCCATTCTCCTTGTCCATCAGCAAAAGAAAACTGTAGCCATTCATTTTCAATCCTTGCTTTTAATGTTGTTGAATTAGCAGTTAGCGGAATATCCTCTTTTAACAATTCATCATAGTTTCCATGCTTTGTTTCAATAATTCCTAAGCACTTACCATATTGCTCATGGTCTGTAACACGAAGATATACATAATCATCGGTGTCATAATAAACGATCAGGCCAGCCATTTGTTGAAAATTTTCAGGTTTAAATTCTACAGCTGTTTCAGCCTCAATATAAAAACTTTCTAATCTTCGCGCTAAAAGGCTTTGGTGATGCATCGATTGCATCGATTCGCCACCTTTTAACCGTAAATAATCAGGACGTTCGATAAGGGATACCCAATCTTCTGAAAATGCTCTCCTCAATGAATTCCAGTATTTTTTTAACGTATTCCCATTAAAGTCATCATAATTACTTTCCTGTTCGAATGGATGGGCTGGTAAATCTGGTGCCTCTACTACCAATTGCGGGTATGGACCACCTTCTACTCTAATCCAATCATCATCCGTCCAATAGCATTTTTGAATCGCCGTTTCACGGCCTAATATACATTTTTTATCAACAACCGGCCGTCCACATAAATGAGCCATATACCATTCACCATTTTGTGTTTCTACTAAACTACCATGCCCACCCTTTTGTAATTGATCCAATTCATCCTGATTCGATGTCAGTATCGGGTTCTTAGGATCTAGTTGATACGGACCAAATAAGGATCTAGATCTGGCGACAGTCACAGTATGTGTATACCATGTGCCACCTTCCGCAGTAATTAAATAATAGTAACCATTTCTTTTATAAATATGAGGTGCCTCGGTTAACCCTATGCTTGAACCTTTAAAAATATTTTTAACTGGGCCTACGAGTTTTTTTTCTTCAACAGAATATTGTTGAAGCGCAATTCCTGCAAAAGAATTGGTCCCTTTACGATGATCCCAAATCATATTTACTAACCACTTTGTACCATCTTCTTCATGAAATAAAGATGGATCAAAACCACTACTATTTAAGTATATTGGTTCGGACCATGGACCTTCGATATTTTCAGCGGTTACCATGTAGTTGTGTGTATCTTTGAAGGCCCCCATTCTACTTTTTACGTCCGTATAAATTAAATAAAAGAGTCCATCGGAATAGTTTAAACAAGGTGCCCAAACGCCGCCAGAGTTCATATTTCCAATCATGTTTAATTGGGATTCGCGTGTCAGCGGATAGGTAAGCAGTCTCCAGTTTACCATATCCTTTGAATGATAGATTTGAACCCCCGGAAACCATTCAAACGTGGAGACGGCAATGTAATAATCATCATCTACCCTTATAATGGATGGATCTGGATGGAAGCCTGGGAGTACTGGATTTATTATTTTACTCATTAATTATTTTCCCCTCTCCTAGGTAGGACCTAGAGTTCATACAAATCAGCTTTAAATGGCATCTAAAAGATTTCTAAGGTTCTAGGCCCTAACCAAATTATTTTGGAATTATCTATAATTTCAAATTGATATTAGGCATTTCGTGCTTTTAAATCCGAAATGATTTGTGGGTATTTTCTATCCAGGTCATAGAAAGGCATTATGAAAAGAATCAATATGGTGATACCCATTGGGATGTAAATGAATATCGTTTGAATAGAAAGCAATGCTGCATCGGTTTGTACTGCACTATTACCAACATAACCACCAAAGGCTAGTACCCAACCAATTATCGCAGCACCAAGTCCACTACCTACTTTTATCCCCATACTGCCGCCACTATAGACCATTCCTTCATTTCTAATACCTGTTTTCCATTCGCCATATTCAATTGTATCGCCAAGCAATGCAAACATACTTCCGTTAATCGGAGCTTTGCCTATCCCTCTAATTATTGTTCCAGCCACAATAAAGGTCACACTAGTGACGTCAATTAACATAACTAAATATCCCAAGATCGTAATTAATTCACCGACAATAATAGCATTCCTTTTACCAAACCGTTTGGTAATTGGGGCAACAATAACCATTCCTACAAGAATGAAAACCGTATAAGCTGTCGTAACTAATCCTACTAATAACGTATTATCTAAAATATATTCAGCGTAATATATTACCGACCCTGAGTTAAGTGCATTGAAAATATATGTTAGTAAAATGAAGACTGTTGCAAGAGCCCAATATTTATTTTTTCCTAATGTTTTAAGACTTTCTTTGAGTGGAACAGTTTTAACTTGTTGTTCCTTGTTTGCAGGCCTAACTCTCTCTTTGGTAGTTCTAAAGCAAAGATAAAATAAAGAACTACCTATCAATCCAAAGATTAAAAAGGTTAATACCCAACCAAATCGCTGTCCACCAAAAAAGTTTGCCAATGGCAGTGTTAAATTACTTACGATCAGTGTACCAACTAATGCAAGACTCATACGAAAGACATTCAAAACTGACCTTTGGTATTGATCTTGCGTAATTAACGAATTCATTGTTCCATAAGGGACATTTAATCCTGTATAGACCAAACTAACAACATTATATGTAATAGTTATATAAATAACTTGCCAAACTGTACTAACATTAGGCACCATAAATAGGAGCACTGCTGAGACAGCAAACGGAATCGATAACCATAACAACCAAGGACGTGCTTTCCCGTGCTTAGACTTTGTCTTATCAATAATGTATCCCATCAGGACATCCGCAACACCGTCAAAAATACGAGAGAATAACATAATCGAACCTATTATACCCGCCGCAATGCCAATAACATCCGTATAATAGTAAACTATAAAAGTAGTCATTGCTGTCCAAATAAAGTTACTTGCTAAATCTCCAGTACCATATCCTATTTTTTCTACGAGCCCTATATTTTCCCCTGGTACAGTTGGGGTTTGTCCTGATGGTGATAATTTTTCTATCTTTAGGTTTTCAGCCATTTTTTCTCCTCCTTATCGATCAATTAAAGGCATAAACTAATTTGAAATTATTATTACATCTCATAGATCGTTTATCATTAAGTTGCTTAAGTTTAAAATAGCTTTCAATTTTATTTTACTTAACTTAATTTATTAAAAATTTTCTCACGTGTGTGTGAAATTATTTGTAATCGCTTTCTTACCAGCTTCTAAAAGCTCTATAATAGGGTCTACATCATAGACATTTCCAAGAAACTTCAAAAGTTCAAAGTGCTTTGGATCAAGAATTGAAAAAGCATAATTATCATGATGTTACTACCAGAAGTAGGTACACCTCCACTATGAAAAGTGCATAAGAGTTATAGCTTTTATGCACTTTTCTAAGTATCAATTATAAGTTTTTGAGGGTTTGTTTTTTAACCAGGTTTATTTCATGAGAACATAATTAATAGCAAGAACATATCTGTATTGTATATAGAAGATATTCTTCTAAAAAAATCATTTATGACTTTACAAATACGGTTTTAATAGAAGTGAAAAACTCAATTGCAGCTTCTCCTTGCTCACGAGAGTGGGAGCTAGATTGTTTCATTCCCCCGAATGGGGCTTGCAGTTCAACTCCAGCAGATTCAGCATTAATACGTACGAGACCAGCATCCATCTCATTAATAAAAGAAAGCATGTGACCAATATTTTTAGTGAAAATAGATGCACTTAGTCCAAATTTCACGTCGTTTGCAATTTGTATTGCTTCTTCTAAAGTCTCAACTTTGATAAGGGCAAGCACTGGTCCGAAAATTTCCTCTTGGGCAATAGACATTCTATTACTAACATTTTCAAAGACAGTAGGTTCCATAAAGAATCCATTGACTAATTCATCTTCCTCCATACGTTTACCGCCATAAATCAATGTTGCGCCCTCTTCTATTCCTTTCTTTACGTAAGAAAGTACTGTATTAAGCTGGTTCTCACTTGCACATGGCCCCATCCATACATCTTCTTTTAAACCATTCCCAATTTTTATTTCCTTTATCTTTTCAATAAGTTTATTTTTGAACTGCTCGTAAACTTCACTTTGTACGATTACACGACTTGTAGCTGTACATTTCTGTCCCGTAGAACGGAGGCCTCCACTAATAGTTGCTTCTACTGCCTCTTCTAAATCGGCGTCATTGGCTACAATTACAGGATTCTTCCCACCCATTTCTAACTGATATTTAGCACCACGTTTTAGAGCTCCTAGTCCAATTAATTTACCAACCGCATCAGATCCTGTGAATGTAATTCCATTAATATCCGGGTGATTAGTAATCGCTTGACCAATGACAGACCCAGGGCCTGTTACCATATTAATAGTACCCATCGGAAGCCCTGCCTCGTCAAAACATTCTATTACTTTGGCTGCGGTTACTGCGGCTTCTTGAGCTGGTTTAAGAATAATAGTATTTCCATAGATGAGTGCCGGTGCTATTTTCCAGATGGGGATTGCCACTGGGAAATTCCAAGGTGTGATAACACCTACAACTCCAAGGGGAGCACGAGTAGTGAACATCAGTGCTTCAGAATCCGATGAAGGAATCACATCACCTATTTTTCTCATCCCTTCTCCTGCATAATAACGAAGGATAGCGACACCTCTAGCTGTTTCCCCTTTTGCTTCCAGAAAAGTTTTTCCCATTTCACGAGTCATCGTTTCCGCAATTTCATCAATACGTTGCTCGAGTGCGTTTGCGACCTTATACAAATACTCTCCACGGGCAGCACCAGAAAGCTTCCC
Source organism: Peribacillus simplex NBRC 15720 = DSM 1321 (assembly GCF_002243645.1). NCBI lineage: Bacteria > Bacillati > Bacillota > Bacilli > Caryophanales > Bacillaceae > Peribacillus > Peribacillus simplex. The sequence continues at coordinate 564,137 of NZ_CP017704.1, forward strand.
CCAGAAAACTTGTGCTTCCTTCGCAGCAAGAACAGCGTAATCTAAATCTTCTTTTTCAGACTGTTGTACATAACCGATGATTTCATGACGATTGGCTGGATTGATACTAGTATCAACCTTTTGAATAGAAGCAGTTACCCATTTACCATTGATATAGTTTAAATACGTTTTTTCGTCAGTTTTTACGTCCATCTTATATACCCCCATATTCCTTGAAATAGTTTGCTTAATCCTGAAACATTGAATGCCAAAGTCTTTATTGTAGTTAATTTTATTGAATAGTTAGATAACTCTCGTTAAACCAGTGTTTTTCTAAGAATTCAATGAGTATTTTTCTGCATGATTAGTGTACTATCTGATTTACTCAAACTAAAATGTTATTTGGTAACTTTACACTATTTTTCAAGACACCAATATTAGAGACTTCAATTTCAATCTGATCGCCATCTAATAAGGTAAAGTCATTTGATGGAATAATACACGTACCAGTCAATAATACAGTACCGTCAAAAATTTCATTGTCGCGAATGAGGAAAGATATTAATTCATCAAATTTTCTTTTTAACTGGTTAGTATTCGCTTTTCCCTCTACTTTAAGCTCGTCATTGCGGTAGATTCGACATGTGATGTCAAAATTGTAGGGATCTTCCACGGACTCTGCAAGGAGAATTGCCGGTCCAATGGAACAAGAATTTTTCCACATTTTTGCTTGTGGTAGATAAAGAGGATTCTCTCCTTCAATGTCACGACAACTCATATCATTTCCAATCGTATATCCAAGGATTTCACCATATCGATTAATAACAAGGCCCAATTCTGGCTCAGGAATTTGCCAATTAGAATCACTACGTATATAAACTTCCTGTCCTGGACCAACTGTACGAGCAGCCGTAGACTTAAAGAAAATTTCTGGACGTTCAGCCTCATATATCTTGTCATAGAAAGTAGTTGCATCAAGCTTTCCACCTGTTGCTTCATAGTTACGTGCATCGCGACTACGCTCATATGTAACACCGGAGGCCCATACTTCTTCAGCTACAATAGGAACAAGTAACGATAAATCTTCTACAGAGTATTGAATAGGCTTTGACTTGGAAATAGTAAATTCTACAAAAGAGAGTGGAGAAACATTTTGTTCGTTTGCCTGTTGGATTAATTCAATCAATCCTTCTTGAGGAAGGGGGTATACTTTTCCCTCATTTGTAACAGCTGCTAGAGTTGTTTTTGATTGCTCATTTAAATATCGGATAATACGCATAAAAATAGCCTCCTGTTGTTTTATATTATAAAACTGAGTTTCTATATATAGACAAAAGAGAAGGGAACCACCTCTATGAAATTGGTATCCCATTTCCCATTTGTTCTGATAATTGGAAAGCTGCCTGTTTCAGTTGTTCAATAAAAATTTCTAGCTGAGCCTCATCTATACGAGCTATAAGTGTAGAAAGGCTAATAGCTGCAATAACTTTATTCTCATGATTTCGAATAGGCGCTGCAATACAGCGAACACCTGGCTCGTTTTCCTGGTTATCAACTGCGTACCCTTGAGATTGAACTTGTTGAAGCTCACGCAAAAATTCAGATTCACCTGTAATGGTAAATTCAGTTTGTTTAAAATAGACATATTCATTTAGAATTTTTTTAATTTCTTCCTGGTCTTTAAAAGCTATTAAAGCTTTACCAACCGCGGAGCAGTGAAGTGGAATTCGTTTCCCTATTTTTGAATAACGAATAACAGCCATAGGACCTTCAACCTTATCAATATAAACTCCTTCTTTGCCGTCTAGTATAACTAAGTGGGCAGTCTGTCCGGTTTTTACCGATAAATCCATTAAGTATTTTTTTGATAAATCTCTAACGTCTAAAGACTGAATGACATAGTTTCCTCTTTCAAAGAGCTTCATTCCCAATCCATACTTCCCATTCTCAGGATTTTGACTGATATAGCCATGATTTAAAAGCGTTTTCAATAAAGAATGAATAGTGCTTTTGTGAAGTCCTAACTGATTACTTATATCTGTTATTTTCAATTCTGTTGTATGCTCGTCAAACAAATCGAGAATACGAAGAGCACGATCTACTGATTGAATAACAGGCATGAATTTCACCTACTTGTTTTAGATTATAAAACCCGTTTTTACTATTACAAACTATTCTTACAATTCAAATATAATACTAGTCTTTAAAAAAAGTCAAGAACCATAATTAAATACATGGATATCTTTCGGCCAAAGAAAAATTGTAAAGAATTCATTTATAATTCTCATTCTACAAAGCGAAGTTATTAAGTCATACAATTATCTACGTAAGATTTATAAGAGTTGAAATCTTGATAGAAACTAGTATTTTTTAGAATTATCCCCTCTGTTTTTTAAAACAATTAGATTCCTTTTTAGAAAACTAACGTAGATACGAGTAAAATGTAGAGGTTTCTTGTAAATAACATGAAATCTTACACTATAATTGGCTTTGTAAAGTTTATTGACTTTTCAGATAAAATGTGATTATTTTAAATGGCAACAAAAGTTTAATATAGATAAACTTAGTTTTATAATATAAAACAAAAGGAGGGATTTATATAGAGAGTTTACAAAGATAAACATTCCTAAGAATATTCAATATTTCAGATTATAAAAATTGAATTAGCAGTAGGCAAGCATGATAGTAATTGCTATAAATATAGGTCGAAATTAACAGAAAATTATGTGAGCAACATAAAATATTTCTTTTTTGAAATAAAAAAATCTTATTAACGGAGGAATACATATGTCATTGCAATCGATATTTGGCGAAGAGGATGTCTCTCTTTACAAAGTTCAAACTCATTCAAAAGGGGCAGATGGTTCACTCCCACTTACATCAGAAATGTTGCTAGATTCACCAAGTGGTGACCTTTTTGGATTATCCCAAAATGTTGGAATGGGATGGGCACCTTCAAACCTCCTTGGAAAACAAGTTCTAATCCTCGGTACTCAAGGTGGAATTAGGAATCATGATGGTACTCCAATTGCATTAGGCTATCATACTGGCCATTGGGAAATAGGTTTATTAATGAAGGCGTCAGCTGAAGAGATTAGTAGACAAGGAGGGGTTCCTTTTGCTGGATTCGTAAGTGATCCATGTGATGGCCGTTCTCAAGGAACTACCGGTATGTTTGATTCCCTTCCTTTTCGAAACGATGCAGCTATAGTTTATCGAAGATTAATTCGATCATTGCCTACGCGTCGTGCAATTATTGGGGTAGCTACATGTGATAAAGGTCTTCCAGCAATGATGGTAGCTCTAGCGTCAATGCACAACTTGCCAACTATCATTGTCCCTGGAGGTGTTACTCTTCCACCTACAAATGGAGAAGACGCAGGAAAGATTCAAACAATTGGGGCAAGATACGCAAACAACGAAATTACTTTACAAGAAGCTGCCGATCTCGGATGTCGTGCTTGTGCTACACCAGGAGGTGGATGTCAATTTCTTGGAACAGCTGGCACCTCCCAAGTAGTTGCAGAAGCCATTGGAATGGCATTACCTCACTCGGCACTAGCACCTTCAGGTCAGCCAATATGGATGGAGATGGCTAAGCAATCAGCACGTGCAGCTTTAGAATTGGAGAAGAAAAAGATATCTACCAAAGATATTATTACGGATAAAGCGATAGAAAATGCTATGGTGATTCACGCAGCTTTCGGAGGTTCAACAAATTTATTACTTCATATCCCAGCAATTGCTCATGCAGCTAATTGTAAGATACCCACTGTTGAAGATTGGACTAGAATCAATAAGAAAGTTCCTCGCTTAGTCGATGTACTACCAAATGGTCCTGTTGGTCACACAACCGTTAAGGTATTCCTAGCAGGTGGGGTTCCAGAGGTTATGCTTCATTTAAGAAAATTAGGTGTCTTGCATGAAGATGTACTAACAGTTACCGGAGAAACCCTTGGTGCAAACCTCGATTGGTGGGAAAAATCAGAAAGACGTGCAATGATGAAAAAACAATTGTTAGAAATTGATGGAATTAATCCTGATGATATTATCATGGACCCAGTCAAAGCAAAAGAAAAAGGTCTAACTTCTACTGTTACATTCCCGAAAGGAAATATTGCTCCTGAAGGATCAGTAATTAAATCAACTTCCATTGATTCATCTGTGGTAGGAGAAGACGGAGTGTATCGACATACAGGAAAAGCTAAAGTCTTTACTTCAGAAAAGGCAGCTATAAAAGCTATTAAAACAGGAGGCATTAAAGCAGGAGATATAATGGTTGTTATGGGCGGTGGTCCTTCAGGAACCGGGATGGAGGAAACATATCAACTAACATCGGCATTAAAACATTTGTCTTTTGGAAAACATGTCTCCTTGATTACAGATGCGCGTTTTTCGGGTGTTTCTACTGGCGCATGTATTGGACATATTGGACCTGAGGCATTGGCTGGGGGAGCAATTGGAAAATTGCGTGATGGAGATGTAATTGAAATCATTGTTGACCGCAATCAGTTAGTGGGTTCCGTTAATTTTGTTGGAACTGAGAATGAAAGGCTTTCTTTAGAAAAAGCAACTAAAGTCTTGAAAGAACGTGACCTTCATCCAGACCTCAAACCGGATCCTGGTCTGCCAGATGATACTCGTTTATGGGCTGCGCTTCAATCAGTAAGTGGAGGAACTTGGCGCGGAAATATCTATGATACAGATCGAATTATTGAAGTTCTAAAAGCTGGAGTAAAAGCCTTAGGTGAAGAAAAAACACTAGTTCAAAATTAATCTATTATTGCACAACTTTAAAACACATTTAAGACCTTGCTTTTTAAACTTCATAGTTTATTCTTCCAATTTATTAAATAGTTAGGAGACTGGGTTTTAGGTGTACGTTAAAATTTTGTTATAGATTCAAATGAAAGCGATTTCTATATATCGTTTTTTCAAATAACTACACTTTATGACTAGTAAACAAAATAGCATAAGCATCCTAGAGTTACTTACTAATTAAAATATAGGGTCAGCATTTTAGTAAGTTGAGCAAATAGAAATATTTTAATTATTTTTTTGGAGGTTTATTATGCCATTACTTATAGTAGCGATTGGGATTATACTGTTGCTAATTTTGATTACTGGATTCAAATTAAATACATTTGTTTCATTAATTATTGTATCTTTTATTGTATCTTTAGCGCTAGGAATGCCTCTAGGAAATGTTGTTACATCAATTGAAGGTGGATTAGGAGGTACACTTGGTCATATTGCTTTAATATTTGGACTTGGTGCAATGCTTGGTAGGTTAATTGCTGATGCAGGGGGAGCCCAGCGTATTGCAATGACCTTAATTAACAAATTTGGAGAAAAAAGAATTCAGTGGGCTGTTGTAGTTGCTTCGTTTATTGTGGGTATAGCACTATTTTTTGAAGTAGGATTAGTTTTATTAATTCCAATTGTATTTTCAATTGCGAAAGAATTAAGAGTTTCTATTTTGCACCTAGGTATTCCTATGGCTGCAGCCTTATTAGCAACTCATAGTTTCTTACCCCCACATCCAGGGCCAACAGTAATAGCTGGTGAATATGGTGCAGATATTGGATTAGTTTTACTTTACGGTATTATTGTCGCAATACCAACCGTCATTTTAGCAGGCCCTCTATATACTAAGATTGCTAAAAAAGTTGTACCTGATGCATTCAACAAAACAGGTAATATAGCTTCTTTAGGCGAACAAAAAACATTCCAACTTGAAGAAACACCAGGTTTCGGTATAAGTGTATTGACTGCAATGTTCCCCGTTTTATTAATGGCTATATCTACAATTCTTGATATGATTCAAAAATCAGTAGGGTTTGAAGGTAATACATTAATAGAAATTGTTCGTCTTATAGGAAACCCTTCGTCTGCAATGTTGATATCTTTATTTCTAGCATTCTATACAATGGGAATAGCAAGAAATACTCCAATAAAAGAAGTGATGAATTCTTGTACGTCATCAATTGCAGCAATTGGTATGATGCTATTAATTATTGGAGGTGGGGGTGCTTTCAAGCAAGTACTAATTGATGGTGGTGTAGGGGATTATGTAGCAGAATTATTTACAGGAACTTCAATGTCACCTATCATACTTGCTTGGTTAGTTGCTGCGATATTACGGATATCTTTAGGATCAGCCACAGTTGCAGCTATGTCCACTGCAGGATTAGTTATTCCAATGATGGCTCAATACGATGCTAATTTAGCCTTAGTAACTCTTGCAACTGGAGCAGGTAGCTCAATTTGCTCGCATGTTAATGATGCAGGATTTTGGATGATTAAAGAATATTTTGGGTTAAGCATGAATGAAACATTTTCAACATGGACAATCCTTTCCACTATTACTTCTGTAGCAGGTTTAGGGTTTATTTTATTATTAGATGCATCCTTAATTATCTCGGGAGCAGTAATAATTCTCATTAGTATAGTAGCAATATATTTCAGTATGTTTGACCGATCTAAGGATAAAAGAAACGCTTTGGGGATATAAAGGCATAAAACCTTTTGGAAAACAAGGGGACGGTTTGAGACCAGTGAAAAAGTCTATTTAAAGAAAAGATGGAAGTTGATAACCTACTATTATGTAGATAATCAACTTCTCTTTTTTTATAGTGTATTGATGAAAATGTCTGTTGCAACTTCTTCTACAATCTGTTACTGTAGCTGAACAAAAGATAGAAACAGGAAGAGCAAACCTACTGTTCTTACTCTTTTGGTTTTCGTGCAAAAACTTCAGGACAATTGCAATTAATCTCTAAATCTTGGACATCTATCGCCTGGTTGGACCGGAAGTAGAATATATACTAAGAAACTCAGAAAGCCGGGGATTCATTATTTCAATTGGAAACGCTTTCTTGGAACGTGACTTTCAAAAAGGCGATAAATTAGCTGTCATGTTAAAGAATCATGCTGCTTATGACAAGGGTGCCGCACGAGCAGCTGCATGACAAGAAAAATCCACCTCTTATATATTATCGAGCTTCTTATGCCAACCATTAGTTATGACTGAGACCCCTGCTTTAATTTTAAAACACATTAAAAAGCCTAATTGATAGGCTTTTCAACTAGATAATTGTCTCTACTTCTTCTTTTGAATATTATTTCCCAATTATTTCAAAGCATTTTTAGCTGCTCTACTTTTTTTGAGTTGTTTTTGTTCCTTATAAATTTTTTTCAACGAGGTTACTGGTACAATTTCATTTGCAAAGACTATCTGTTGGTTTGGGTGTATTTCTATGATAGTTCTAGAAAATTTAATGATTATATTACATCAGAACGAAATCTTTTATTTATTTCATTGGTTAATAACGATATAAAACTGGGATCAATTTCTAATTTTTTTGCTTTAAGATAGGGATTAATTAATAATTCATTGCTTAACTTTTGAAGCAATATTATTCCCCCTTTCAACACTTTTTTAGAACTCTCAATTCTTTCCTTACCACGCACCTTATCTGTACGGCTTGTATTTTCTGTTGTGCTGTAAATTTGGCCATAAAGAAACTGCACCTCCAATTGTTAGATATGTCTAACAATTGGAGGTGCAGTTCAAAAGTAACCATGTTTTCTTTTTACTCATATAGCGGTGTCTACAATAAAAGTTATTTATTGATAAATTCTTTGTTAATTTTTTCAGCCTCAGCCATGTATTCTGTTTTAATCCCGCTCTTAACTCCCCACCAAAAGAAGCCAAGTGCTATACATGCGATGACCACCATATCCCAGCCAAATGTAAGAATATTTTTTCCGCCGAACTTCTCACTTCCAATATAAGAAATGAAAATCATACAACCTAAGTAAAGCAGCATCCAAACACCTGATAAAAATTGTTTTTTGAATCCATTCCACTTATTTTTAGCTTGATAATAAAAGTAAATAGGTAATCCAATTGCAATGATGAAAACGACTTCTCCTGTTAATGGCCAACGCGCCCAGTATAAAGTAAGCGATGCGAAAACAAATCCACAAGGTGCAATAATAGAAGCTCCTTTTAAGTGAAATGGACGATTAAAATGAGAAGCTGTACGTCTTAATGTTGTCAATGCAACTGGCCCCATAATGTACGAGATAAGTGTAGCAACTGAAATCACTTCAGCAAGTACGCCCCATCCGCGGAATAAAAATAAAAAGATAAAACATACGCCTAAGTTTAATAACATCGCTGGACGAGGAACACCATAAAGTGGATGTAATGTACCAAAGATATTCGGTAAGTACCCATTTTTCTGCATTCCATAAAGCATACGTGAAGTTGTAGCTGTGTAAGTAGCTCCTGTACCAGACGGTGATACAAACGCATCTACATACAATACAATCGCTAACCAGTTAAGACTAAGAGCAATTGCCAAATCAGCAAAAGGTGAATTGAAATTCAGATGACTCCATCCGTTCACGATCATAGACGGATCAACTGCACCGATAAACACAACTTGTAAAATAACGTATATAAAACCTGCAATTAGAATAGACCCAATAACAGCAATAGGTATAGACTTATTCGGCGACTTCGCTTCGCCTGCCATATTTACGGGACTTTGAAATCCATTAAACGCAAACACGATACCAGAAGTAGCTACTGCTGTTAAAACGCTTGCCCAACCATATGGTGCGATACCTTGAGAACTTGTAAAGTTTTCACCATGAAATCCAGCAAAAAATAACGATCCTGCCATTACACCTGGAACAATTAATTTAAAAATAGTAATAAATGAATTTGCCTTAGCAAAAAGGTTAACTGTCCAATAGTTGACGAAGAAATAGAACAATAATAGTAAAGAAGCTATGAATAATCCTTTAGTCGTTAAGATATTGTTATCAACTAAAGAATGAGACCAACTGGCCCATTCCCAAGGCCACGTACTCATATATTGTACTGAAGCAATTGCCTCAACTGTAATAGTCGAAGCGATAGATATCCAGTTCGCCCACGCAGCTAAAAATCCAATAAAAGAGCCATGCGAATATTGAGGATACTTAACCATTCCTCCAGCTTCAGGAAACATTGCCCCAAGCTCTGCGTAAGATAATGCAATAAATAAAATTACAACCATACCGATAATCCAAGAAAAAATAGCTGCTGGTCCAGCAATCTGGGCAGCTTTCCACGCTCCGAACAACCAACCAGAGCCGATAATAGAACCAATACCTGTCATAGTTAAAGCAAAAGTACCCATCTTTCTATGCATATTACTCATCTCTACCTACACCTCTTCCTAGGAAAATAAAAAACACTTGATCTATAAATCAAGTGTTTGCCCAGGCGCGCGGCTTATACTCTATATGCTCCCCCATGGTACTCCATGTTGCGCCAGTTACATATAGGAAAATAGTTTTTTTTTAGTATATAGGATTATTTTAAATTTCACAATACTTGAAAAATATTTATATTTTATATATAATCTTATTTATTTTTCGTAATTTCCTATCGATATTCATTTTAATTTGATAAAATTAGGTGAATTAAAGTTCAAAAACAAACATTCGATTTCCAGAACACATGCTACATCAATATAATCATTTCTCTTCAACATTATACTTAAAAATCTTTAAGAGCTTATATGCGCAAAATAAACCGTTCATATTTTACAAATTATATCCCAACAACATTTACATAGAAGTCATGAATCAGTTAGTTAATACTCCATACCTTTATTGAGCATTTTTCTACAATAACTGTTCTTTTCTTCCTCAAAAAAAAGCCATGCACAAGTTGGGGAAAATACCTGAGGGATGAAGATCTCTCTTTATCTCTCTTTGTTTTGTCCACAATTTATGCACAACTTTAATTAGTGTCTATTATATTTAACTAATGTGAAACACACTCGGCATAGCTAGAGTAATGAACGTAGATTAAATTTCCTTAAACAAGATGATGTCCCTAAATCCTTATAATAGAATAACTCGTATCACTCATCTTTTTATTGAAATGGCACGAGGCTTCTTAACTGGAAATATCATCATCGGATTTAACATCCAATGGTGTTCGTTTATCCATTTTCAGTATGTAATAACTTGCTGCGACCAAGGCTAGGAAAACGATCCCGACAACCAAGGAAATCCGGGTACTGGGATTGAACCAAATACCAACCAGCACCATCAGTAAAAAGGCAATTATCGCATAGTTACTGTAAGGGGCCAACGGCATTTTGAACGGTTTTTCCCTCCCACTTCTTAAATACCGTTAGAGATTCTGGAAAGTACCGATCAATCCACTTTAATGCCAAGCCAATTCCGGAGAGAAGCCCACCACCTGAAAGGGGAACAATTACATCTGTTAGATTAGGAAGATCCTCTAACAATTCCAAGCCAATTGTCCCTTGTCCAGCCATGACGTGAGGATCATCAAATTGAATCACCGTTAATCCTTTCCCTCTTTCCAGCTCATAGCAACGCTCTCCTGCGGCATCTTGGCTATCACCAACTATCTCAATTTGAGCTCCCAGTCTTTTTAATGAATCTATTTTTGCTTTTGGTACTCGATTTGAAATGCATACAACAGCATCAATCCCTATTTTTTTTGCCACATATGCTACAGCAATACCATGGTTCCAGTTGAAAAAGTTGCAACCCCACGTTTTTTTCTTTTCACTCAAGCTGAGTATCTTATTGGCGGCTCCCCTTACTTTAAATGCTCCAACCTCATGAACATTTTCAAGCTTTAAAAAAACAGGACGGCCAGTTTTTTCTGATAGTATAGTAGATTGAATCAATGGAGTTCTACTTACAATTTAAGCGATTCGATTTCTTGCTTCCCAAACATCACGAATTTTCATATCTTTTCTTTCCTTTGTTAGTTTTGCATTAGTCATGTTATCCTCCCCCTCCTTGATTATTATTCTAGGTGTTCATAAGGTAAATACTAATTCCCTTCTATAAGATATATCAATTGTAAATACTGACTATAAAAGGGTGAAACTTTTCATACAATTTGTTTTATAAAACTATTATATTGAGTTTACATAATAACTAAAAAAGATGAATCCAACCCAATACTGTAGCCATTTCCATCGATTATCCATGTATTCTTAAAAAAAACTTCAAAATTTGCCTTGCAATAAAAAGGATTCCCTGTTATATTACAGTCAATTAAATATTTTCTTACTTCATACTTTTTGAAGTGAGGATAGAGGAGCAAAGACCATTAGTACACATTTTGAGGAGAATGAGATCCTATGACTATTGTGGAAAGGGGAATTTGCCGAAGCGGAAAGAATCTCATGTTCTTGAAGCTGGTTCTGCTATTGAATAAATACAGGACTGTCATATAGGAAACTATATGGAGGGCTATCTTACGCGCGGAAACATTTTTTTGATAAATATTGTTTCTACTGCAGCAGCGAATCCTCGTTGTTGCTTTTTTGCGTTTACTCCTGAAAGGCCCTAACCACCTCTGAATTTTTTAAAAAAATTATACAAAAGGGTGTGAAGTTATGAATTTTGGCCAAGTTTTAACCGCAATGGTTACCCCATTTAATCATAATAATGAGGTTGATTTTAATGCTACGCGAACTTTAGTAAATTATTTAATTGCTAATGGTTCTGATGGTTTAGTTATAGCTGGTACAACTGGAGAGTCTCCAACATTAACTGCAGAAGAAAAAGTAGATTTATTCAAAATTGTTGTAGAAATTGTTGATGGAAGAGTTCCAGTCATAGCTGGAACTGGCTCAAATAACACGAAAGCTTCTATCAGCTTAACAAGGCAAGCAGAGGCAGCAGGAGTCGACGGAATTATGCTCGTTACCCCCTACTATAACAAGCCGTCTCAAGAAGGATTATTTCAGCACTTTAATGCTATTGCCCATTCAACATCATTACCGGTAATGCTTTATAATATCCCAGGACGGAGTGTTGTAAACATGTCAGTAGAGACGATTGTTAGTCTCTCAAAAATTAACAATATTGTGGCAGTAAAAGAAGCAAGTGGTGACTTAGATGCCATGGCACAAATCATAAGCAAAACAACTAGTGATTTTACACTGTACAGCGGCGATGACGGGTTAACATTACCGGTTTTAGCCATCGGCGGAACAGGCATTGTTTCGGTTTCTTCACACATAATTGGTAATGAAATGCAAGAAATGATCAATAGCTTTAAAAATGGTGATGTCCATGGTGCCGCTACTACACATCGTACCCTTCTTCCAATTATGAAAGCATTATTTGCTGCACCAAGCCCAGCACCGGTAAAATCAGCATTAAATATGCGGGGGTTAAATGTTGGAGGTGTCCGCTTACCATTGGTCCCTTTAAACTATGAAGAAAAAAGAGCACTACAAATAGCTCTACCCCCTAGTAACGTAGAAGCAATTTTGTTAGATAAATAAACTAATGATTCATTTAGCGAGTCTTGGGATACAGATTTCCTAATTAATAATCATATAAACTGGAGAAATTTTAAAAAGCAGTGCAACTCCGAAAGAAGTGCACTGCTTTCTAATCGATCACGACTCAGGAATTAAAGCTAGTAGAAATAGCTAGAGATAATAAAGTTAAAGATATTATTGCGTCAACTGAACCAACATTAATTATATAGCCTGACCTTTAATTCACCGCGTTTTCCTTTAACTCATTAATTTCTTTTTGTCCTTCAAACCCTTCCACTAATTCATTGAAATAGGGCTCTTGTTTAGTTGTAAATCCACTTTTCTTATAAAACAATCGCATAGACAAGCACTTCTAAAAAAAAGCCTTTTTGTCAACAAGAACGCGGTTATTGCGCTAATAGTTAATATAAAGAGAAACAAATTAGATGAGCTCTAAAAACTTTTATTTTCAATAATTTATATCCACTTTTTTTACTTATCACTTAATTACTTTGTTCTAAAAAGCCCTTTCTCTATTATTGAACTATACCGGATAACGGACACACGAACGGAAGAAATGAATTAGTTCAAAGCCTCCTCGCGGATTCATGCGAGATATACGGTTCTCAAACAAAGTAGAAATGCACTATATTTGAGCACTTAAAGATTTAGAATGATAAGAGCAAAAAGAAAAACCAAGATGGTATAGATAATGGCGGCGCGACAATGGAAACACTTGTACCGAAAATGTCATAATCAAATCCATTCAGGGAAATTAACGCAATCAGTCACGGATTGAAGATACTGGAGAGCCGTATGAAGGGAAAATTTCAAGTATGGTTGGGGATATTTATGTCAAAATTTGCTTATAGTATGTTTTCCTCGTAATGGTGTCGGTAACCCATGCCCATCAAGCTAAGAAAACAAGTCGACCCCAAACGAAAAAAAGATTTATGTGTTTTTCTAATGAGCCCAAGAGGGATTTATAGAATTTTAACTTGATGGCTATGTGGCGAGACCTCATTAAAAGTCTTTTCACATTAAAAAGGCCTAACAGGAAAGAAAAGAATTAGCCATTTCCTGATAACATAACTAAGTCATACAAGTAATTAACAACTTTACCCATACTCCAAGCTATTATTGCTTAACTAATTGCAATTACAGCTAAACTCACAACTTTTATTAACTCTAATTTGCCTTTATCCACCTATATCTCTCCTCAACCTGTACTATTTAGGAGTATATATTCTTCAACGATAATAAATAATCCTTGTGCAACTAACCTGCCCCTTTCGTATTATAAGGTCAGCCAGAAAATATTTCTGGTTGACCATTTTTTATATGGTTTTATTATAACGGTAGCCGGGGCAAAACGTACCTGCTCGTGGGGATAGACCCCGTCAACTAAACAGTTTGCCCCCTACTTGTAGAAACATGATTAGGCTGGTTGGGACGTAGATCTCGTATAACAAGCGAAGCTGTGACACTGCAAGGAGAAATAGGGGTACCGGTAATCCACTAGATCAGGAGGAGATTTAGAATGAATCCAGTCGTTGGTCTGGATATTTCAAAAGGGGAAAGTCAGGTTCAAGCATTTTTGGATAAGGGTAAACCTTATCAAAGGAGTTTTAAAATAACTCATACTGTTGAGGGGCTTAATTTACTTGTAGCGTTTCTTGAGGATGTAAAGAAAGAGTCTGGTCAGAAGCCTTCAGTCGTTTTAGAAGCCACTGGACATTATCAAGCTCCAGTCGTTCATTACTTGGAAGAACGAGGATATTTATTGATTATCATTAATCCATTGATTTCATATAAGGCAAGAGGATCAAGCTTAAGAAAGGTAAAAACAGATGCCATTGATGCCTATCTTCTCTGTGAGTTGTTTTATAAAGAAGAATTAGAGCCATATAAAAAGCGTGGAGTCCAGTTATTGAACCTTCGTAATCTCACAAGACAACATGAAAACATAACTGGCGTTATGGTTCAAACAAAGCTTCAATTTCAGGCAGTGCTTGAACAAGTGTTTCCTGAATATAAAGGAGTTTTTGGAGATTTATATTCTGTGGTGTCACTCTTAACTCTTTCAGAGTTCCCCTCTTCAGAGGACATTTTGAAGGCAAGTGAAGAAGCAATGACAGCAAGGATATTTGAGTTATGCAAGAGTAGATCAATTAAATGGGCAAATGAAAAAGCGATTCAGCTTAAAGCTGCGGCAGCTCGTAACCCTTTTGAAAAGACAGTCTATCAGAGTCATATTTTAAGCCTTGGTATGTATATAAATATTCTTCTTCAGTACAAAGAGCATCTATCAAAGTTAGAGGCAGAGATAGACGCCCTCGCTAAAGAAATTGAAGAATATACGATCCTCAAATCTATCCCAGGTATCGGAGAAAAGATCGCGGCAACGATTATTTCTGAAATTGGTGAGATAGATCGATTTAATAATCCTAAAAAACTTGTAGCTTTCTCTGGAGTTGATCCTAGTGTATTCGAATCCGGTAAGTTTACAGCTACCAAAAATAGAATCACTAAAAGAGGTTCTAGCAGACTTCGACATGCCTTATATATGGCGGTTCGTTGTGCTATTCGTGATTGCCGGAAGTCTAAGACAACTGATGAAATTATCCCTCGAAATAAGAAGCTACGCGTGTTTTATGACAAGAAACGCGAGGAAGGAAAGCCTTATAAGGTAGCCGTCATAGCCTGTGTAAATAAGCTCTTACACTGGATTTTCGCTCTATTAAAGAACAAAATGACTTTCCAAGATATTGTTTAAAATTTATATTTAACTAAAAAGAACAAAACCTTCCAAATGAGAGTCTGAAGGAAGGTTATTTGGTATGCCTATTATTAGTATATCACGTATGTTTTTATCTTTTTATTGAAAAATGTTGACAAACTATTAGCTGGTTTAGTGCCATAAGAAAAAGAGCTACCAAAGCAACTCTCTTATTAAAGTAACGCTCCCGTTAGCTTAACAAACAAATTTATTATGTGAATTACCTTCCTTGTCTTTTCCCAATCGAAAACCCAGCAGCTAATAAAGACACCATCGCTAAACCAACTCCAATAATCATTGAATAATCAAAAATATCTTTAAGCGCCATACCGCCTCCAATAGATGCAGTAGATAAGCATAACAATGAAACAGTTTTGTTCTTCATAGTTCTCAACATCCCTCTATAGATATTACCAAAAAAATCAAATTAATTATTCAACTAACCTGCTCCGTTAGTTGAATAAGAAAATGGAGCTGTTTCCAACCCCATATTTGTTAGTTCAACAAGATAATAACTTTTGTAAGTCAGTTCCATACATACCTGCTTTCATTAGTAAAAGAAAGTGACAACAGGGATGGGTGCCTTTACAATTTCATAAACACTTTAATTTCGTTTATTAATAGTATTCCTTTATACACACTTATAATTTCATTCAAATTGATTAACTATCTTTAAAAAATATTGTATTTGTTAGTCTTCTTATTAACAACTTGTCCAAACCAATCAATACTTTCCTCATAGAATGAATACAAGTAATTATACCGAAATGGAGGAAACAAACCATTGAGTGACAAAAATTTTTCAAATGATTCTCCAGGCCCAAAAGGAAAATTAATTACTGGCCATTCAAAGGAGTTTATTTCAGATACACTTGGCTTTCTTACCCGTTTAGCAAAAGAATATGGAGAAGTTGCTAAAATTCGTTTTGGACCTTTCCATAATGTTTACCTTATTTCAAATTCAGATTTAATTAAGCAGGTACTTGTAACAAAACAAAAATCTTTCTTGAAATCAAAGGACTTCTCTGCTTTAAAACCAGTAATCGGAGAAGGGCTTCTTACAAGTGAAAAAGAAATTCACATGCGCCAAAGAAGACTTATTCAACCCTCTTTCAAAAAGTCTCATATTAGCAATTATGGTCAGGATATGATTGATATAACAATGGACTATATTTCCACTTGGAAAAACAGAGAAGAAAGGATTATTACGGAGGATATGATGAGCCTTGCACTGGGTATTATCAGCAAGACCATGTTCAGCATGAGCCTCAAAGAAGGATATGGCATGCTCGGGGAACCTATAGAAGCCTTCATGAGAATTGCCGTTAAAAGAATGCGAACACTTCAAATGCCACTATGGGTTCCAACTAAAAACAACCGTGAATATAAAATTGCGAAACAGAGACTTGATAAGGTGATTTATAGCTTTATTGAAAATCGCAGAACAGAGGCAGAGAGACATGAGGATATGCTTGGGATTCTAATGGATGCTCGAGATGATGAGGATGGCTTAGCTATGACAGACAAGCAGTTACGTGATGAGTTAATGACCATCTTCCTTGCCGGTCACGAAACAACAGCAAACGCGCTTTCCTGGACCTTATACTTGCTTTCCCAACACCCTGATGTGGAAACTAAACTTTTCAATGAAATAGATAGCGTAATCGGCAACCGTAATCTAACACCTGGCGATTTTATGAAATTAACATACACACAAAATGTTATCTATGAATCAATGCGCATATACCCGCCTGCCTATATCATACAACGGGAAGTGGCGGAGGATGTGGTAATTGGAGGATATCTTTTTAAAAAAGGCGATATGATCCTGTTAAGTCAGTATGTGATGCACCACAAGCCTGAGTATTTTGATAATCCAGATTCCTTTAAACCTGAGCGATTTGAAAACAACTTTATGAAAACCCTACCTCCGTTCGCTTACTTTCCATTTGGCGGAGGTCCGAGAGTTTGTATCGGTAATCATTTTGCAGTGATGGAAGCTGTGCTTGTCCTAGCATGCATTGCTCAACGATATCGGATAAGGCTGGCGCCTGACCATCATGAAGTAAAGCCACTACCGTCTATTACACTCAGACCGAAGCGTGGATTGCGCATGGTAGTCGAAGATAGAAATATAGGAGGTTTCCAACCAGAAGCTTCTGAAATTTAAATGAATATAAGTTGTATTAATGAACAAAATTGTCACTCTACACCTAGGGAAGATCCCCCCTTTTAGTTCCATAAAAAAGACTGCCGCATCAACCCTGGTTTTTGAAGTAAACCAGCTAATAGGATGTCAATATCTTTGTCTGAAATTTATATTTCCCTTATGATATATTATTTCTGGCCATGCCAAATAACCCTCCAAAACCCTTTTGGAAGGATTTTCTCTGCTTCACAAAACCGTTAATTAGGCTAAATCTAGGAACGTTTCTTTTCTATTTAATAAAGCGTAAATCCAATGAAGCAACTTATAAATACAGGCAACGATTGACACTTTGGCCGGTTTTCCTTCTGATTTTTTCTTAAGCTTTTTGTTCCTTGAACTTCTTATGCCGCATAGTACGGCAAGATACAGAGAATGACGTAGTCTGCTCGAACCTCTTTTAGTCATACGATTAATGGTTGCGGTATACTTACCTGATGAGTGAACACTAAGGTCTATTCCAGCGTAGGCAACGAGTTTTTTCGGATGATTAAACCGATCGATTTCACCAATCTCAGAGATAATCGTGGCTGCGATTTTTTCTGAGATTGGTGAAATCGATTGGATCATCTTATATTCTTCCATTTCATTTGCCAGGACCACTATACGATCTTCCAAAGCAGAAAGGTGTCCCTGGTAATGAAAAAGCAACTCAATATACATACACAGATTAATTACGTGACTTTGATACACGATTTCCCGGAATGGATTTCGAGATGCGGAATCCATTATTTTTTTGGCTTTTCCCCATGCACATTACCCAGATCGGCTAGGACAGAACTCCATTATACTCTCTGCTAGTTTACTTTCCCCGGCTGATAATATGGCCTCTGAAGTAAGGTATTCCTTTATCATCATTAATGTAACCTTTGAAAATAAATCGCAAAAACCTTTCGGTATTCAGGAAACACTTGATCTAAAATGGTGTGAAACTGAAGTTTAGCTTCCACATACATATTCGTTACGATTTCCTGTTGTCTGGACAAATTCCGAAGGTCTAAAAGCCGAATTCCTCTAATTTTATGAGATTCACCTTTGTAATACAGCACACACAACTGGTACGCATCGATAGCGTCTGTTTTTACCTTTCGTAAACTGGTCTTCTTTGCCTGATAAGAAATAATCGGATTTAGTAAGATATATAGAATCCCTTGATCCTCCAGGTATTGAATAACGGGAGAATGGTAATGCCCTGTAGATTCTAAAATGACCATAGGCATCTGCCCTGTCACCTCTTCAATTTCTTTTAGAAATTCTAAAAAATGATCTAACTCCTCTTTGATATGCTTCATTGAAAAGCTTTTCCCATACGGTTTAGATTGATCTAAGAATGCCTGAACTTGGCTCTCTCCTTTTGCCACATCCAGACCAACAACTGGATTCATTATCTTTACCTCCTCTACTTATTAACCAGTACCCCTAGTCCTCCATGTAGTGTCATAGCTTCGCTTGTTATACGAGATCTGCGTCCCAACCAGCCTCAAACATGTTTCTACAAGTAGGGGGCGGACAGTTTAGTTCACGGGATCAAGTCCCACGCACCCGTTAGCCATCCATGAATCGCAAAAATCGGCGATTCACCACAAAGATTGAAAATGGTTAGGAAGTGTCAATACTGATACTGACCTTAATCCAGTCAACCCTAATCCATAGACTAATTAATTAACGCTCTCCTCTTTTTTAAAACGATTGAGCAGGGTCTTCTTAAGTATTGTCATTTTTCATTTTTAAAAAACTTATTGTCATGGTAGTTCCATAAAGATAAAGCTACTACCAGCAACAATTCATATCAAATTAAAATATTTTTTATTCAGTAACTTTTATGTTAATAATCAGTATTATGTAAACTAACTTTGTATATCATATGCATAATCGTTTTTAATTTAATAACCGTGGACAAGTATACAAGCAAAAAAATATTTATTTAATAGAATATAATCCATTATTATATTCTGTTAAATGAAAGGGGATAAAAATGTTTGGAATTAAAAAAATTTGTTGATGCTCTTCCGATTCCTTCAATAATCAGACCAAAGGAAATATATAAAGGTAAGCCGCTTTATGATGTGCGCATGATTGAAACACTACACAAGTTTCATAGAGATTTACCTAAAACGAAGGTATGGGGCTATAATGGTCTAGTACCAGGTCCAACTTTTAATATAGAAAAAAATCAACCTATATATGTGAGATGGACAAACCATTTACCAAAAAAACATTTTTTACCAGTTGATAAAACCATTCACGGAGCCAGTCACAATCCAGAAGTAAGAACCGTTGTGCACTTGCACGGAAGCCCATCAGAACCAGCTAGTGATGGTCATCCTGAAGCATGGTTTACAAGAAAATTTCGGCAAACCGGTCCGCACTTTATGAAAGAAATCTATCATTATACGAATCGAGAACGAGCAGCTGCCCTTTGGTATCATGACCATGCACTTGGGATTACCCGTCTGAATGTGTATGCAGGTCTTGCAGGACTTTACTTCGTTCGCGATGAGCAAGAAAGGTTACTGTCACTTCCAAAGGGTAAATACGAGGTACCTCTGATGATTCAAGATAAAACATTTAATCCAGACGGTTCGCTCTTTTATCCTTCACAACCAGACAATCCATCCCCTAATTTACCGTATCCTTCAATTGTTCCTTCGTTTTTAGGGGATACCATTACAGTTAACGGGAAAGTCTGGCCATTTTTAAAAGTTGAGCCCCGCAAATACAGATTCCGTTTATTAAACGCTTCCAATACTCGAACATACAAGTTCCAATTAAGCAACCTGCGTCCTTTCTATTTAATTGGAACTGATGGTGGCCTTCTTTCCCGGCGAATTAAAGTAGAAAGTTTGGATGTTGCACCAGCTGAACGCATCGACATCATTGTTGATTTCTCAGGGTTAGAAGGGCAAAAAGTAATATTACAAGATGGTTTTGAATTAGAAAATCCAACCGGCGAGATAATGGAATTCAAAGTAAATAAATCTTTATCTTGCCCTGATCAGAGCAGAGTTCCATCTCACTTAAGCCACATTGACCCTATTCCATTAAATAAAGTAAAAAAGATAAGACGATTAACATTAAATGACTCACAAGACGAATTTGGACGTCCTATGCTTTTATTTGACGATAAAGAATGGATGGACCCAGCAACAGAAACACCATTACTTCATTCTGTTGAAATATGGGAGTTAGTGAATTTAACCCCTGGAATTCATCCTATTCATGTACATCTGGTTAATTTTCGTGTCCTTGATCGTTACGATCAGAATGGAAACTTGGTGGCTCCTCTCCCGGCTGATTTCGGTTTAAAAGATACCGTCCTAGTAGGTCCTGGAGAAACCGTACGAATCATCATGAAGTTTCAGCCATTCTCTGGAGACTATGTATGGCACTGTCATCGTTTAGAGCATGAAGACCATGACATGATGAGACCGTTAAAAATCATATCTTCCAATCTCAATAGACACAAATTAAACTGATAAATAAATTTCATTGGAAAACGGACTTCCCATTGAATCCATTATGTAAACTAAACTTTATAAGATGTGCACTTGTTTTATTACTGTTTTATGAGTGTGAGCAAGTTGGATGGATTTCTTGCACCGAAACCGGTTATCCAATGTATACTCTTTAAAAGAAAGATAATTATGTTTCATAAGATAATCGTTCCTTTCTGGTTTGGGTCGTTGTCGAGACTCCTCTTACACCAGTTTGGACCGATTCTTTTATTTTTTTACACTAAATAAAAAAGCTCGACCTAAAAGGCACATTATGTGCCTTTTGGGTCAGCTCCTTTTCTTATTATTCCATCAGCTTTGCTACTGGCTTCGAAATAAGCAATAATACAATACCTAAACCAATTGTTACAAAACCAATTACACTGAAGATTTCCAGGTAACCTAAAGACTGCGTATATGCAGCTAACTGGCCGGCTACCATATTAGCTACCGCGGAACTTGCCAGCCATACTCCCATTAGAAGAGAAGCAAGCTTGATTGGAGCAATTTTACTTACCATTGATAAACCAACTGGTGAAATCATTAATTCGGCTAATGTATGAAGGAAATACGTTACAATCATGAACAGGATGTTTACTTTCAGCGCTGTATCGTTTCCTGTATACATAACAGCAGGAAGCAGTACTAAGAAACCTAAACCAACAGTGACTAAACCAAGAGCCATCTTCGTTGGAGTTTTTAAGTCACCGCGTTTTGAGCTGCCAAGCTTGTACCATAAAGCAGACATAATTGGCGCTAAAATCACGATGAATAATGGGTTCAATGATTGGAACCAGGCAGTTGGAATCTCAAAACCAAATACATTCCGATCAATTTGGTCATTAGCATACAATGTCAATGAACTTCCAGCCTGCTCAAAA
The DNA here is from genome assembly GCF_002243645.1 of Peribacillus simplex NBRC 15720 = DSM 1321. Classification (NCBI taxonomy): domain Bacteria; kingdom Bacillati; phylum Bacillota; class Bacilli; order Caryophanales; family Bacillaceae; genus Peribacillus; species Peribacillus simplex. The sequence goes on from NZ_CP017704.1 coordinate 585,805, forward strand.
GCGGCCCAGAACGCAATAACGAAGACTGCCAAAATAACGATAGCCGCTGTACGTTTTTGTTCTCTTTTCGTTAACGGTGCAGCTGATTTTTGACCAGCTGTAACTTCCGGTTTGCCAGTAGGTTCTTTACCGATATCACCTAAATAGCGATTGCCTAATAAGTTGAAAACTAACTGCCCTACAATCATGCCAATTGCTGCTGTCAAGAACCCATATTTATAACTCATAAGTCCAACTACTAATGGTGCGAAGAAAGCCCCTACGTTAATACCCATATAGAAGATGGTGAAAGCTCCATCACGACGCGGATCGTTGTCTTCATAAAGATCACCAACAATTGTCGAGATGTTTGGCTTGAAGAAACCATTACCGATAATCAATAAACCAAGACCAATGTAAAGCGCTGTCAAACTCTGACTTGCGAATAGCGAAAAGTTACCAAGCGCCATTAAAATGCCACCAATCGTGATCGCCAATCTTCTGCCTATGAAACGGTCAGTTAAGTATCCGCCAATCATTGGCGTAATATAAACGGCACCAGTAAAGAATCCGTATATGCCCATAGCCGTAGATTTGTCGACTCCAAGCCCGCCGTTTACAACAGTTGCTGTTAAGTAAAGAACAAGAATTGCTCTCATTCCGTAATAGCTGAAGCGCTCCCATGCCTCAGTCGCGAACAGCATATACAGTCCTGGAGGATGCTTTTTCCTAGACTGGTTTGGCTGCTGAACATCATTTTTTAATATTGCTTGCATAATAATTTCCCCCTAAATATGGTTAAATATTAAACCATCCACCAATCGTTACATTCACAAAATAATTGCATGGTTTTTATTTTAATAGATTCGTTCCACCTACGCCTAATACGATGATGGCCAAGCATGCCATCCAACCCATCATCAGTAAGCGTTTACATTTTTATTCTTGACTCTGTTGCAAAAAGAATCAGATAGCAAAATCTAAATGAGCATTAACTTATAAATTCATTCATTTTATTCGAAGACGTTCAATGAAGGCATTTAAATTTCAAAGAATCTTTAGTGTTGTAAAATAATTTTATATTATCTGAAAATATAAAAATACAGAAAAAAAAGAAAAAAAGTCTTGCTGCATTAGCGGTCTGTGCAGCAACAAAGACCCCCATTATAAAAAAAACTGCCTTGTATTAAGGCAGTTTTTTAGTCAACAATCCATTGATATAAATTTTTCGGTCTTCCTATTTTTTGATAACTTACAATAATTTCCACTTTTCCTTCATCAAGTAAATGCATAATATAGCGATAGACGGTCGGATAAGCCAAACCAACTTCTTTAGAAATTGTATCCACAGAAAAAGGTTCACGATTAGAATGTAGAAAATCACTAACGTGACAAAGTGTTCTCTTACTAATTCCCTTTGTTACAAATACATCCTTTTCTTCACTGGGTTTTTGCTGCGGAGCTGATTGAGTTAATTTTGCAAGGCGAGCATGCAGTTTAATTCTTGAAATCATATCAGGCGCTTTTACAGGCTTTAATGCAAAATCTGTTGCGCCTGCTTCAAGAAAGCGATCAGCAATTTCCTGTCGTTCATCGACTGTTAATACAAGAATCGGAACATCAGCATTAAGTTTACGAAGCTCACCCACTGTTTTTATTCCGTCCATTTCCGGCATATGATAATCAACTAAAACAACATCTGCTCCTTTTTCTGCAAACACATTTAACCCTTCTTTTCCGTTGTTAGCCGTATCTACATTCCAGCCGGCAAATTCACAAATTTCACTTAGCATATATTGAATTGATGCATCATCATCAATGACTAAAATGTTCATCTTGACACACTCCTCTCAGCTAGTTTAATCCAAATTGTTGTCCCGTGCCCAAGCTTGCTGTCAATTTCTAAAGATGCACCATGTCCTTTAGCAACTTGTCGTACGAAAGCTAATCCCATCCCTGGATGCGATTTCGTACTAAACCCAGCTTTCCATATTTTCTTCTGCTCTTTAGATGAAATCCCTTTCCCATTATCTGATACGCCCAACCAAAGTTCATTTTCATAGGTTTTTACCTTAAGCAAAATCTTGCCATCTTCTATTCCATTCACTGCATCGTAAGCATTGTCAATTAAATTCACTAATGCCCTTGTCATTCGGATTTTATTAATTAAAATTTTAATTTCAGGATCTGTTTGAAAGTCTACCTTCAGATTAAGATTTGTCCCGCTCAATCTGCTTGCTTCGACGTATTCAACTAAATCCTTTATACGGCACCAATGTTTTTTATCATCATATAAAATCTCGGAAATCATGTCGCTAACGGAATGAATCGATGATGAAATCTTTTGACAATATTCTTTAATTTTAGAATCGTCCACTTTCAAACTAATTAAAGAATTTAGCCCCTCAATTGCTGTGAGAGGTGTTTTTAAATCATGGACCAGATATAGTGCTTCTCGTCCTGATCTTGACTGCATTGCTTCTAACTGCGCATAATGAAGCTCTTGCTTTATCCGCCACTTTTGTTCAGCTAATGAAAAATACACAGCTAAAATAACAGCATTAATAACAAAAATTAAACACAAAGTTAAACTGTACAATGTTAAAGATTGCTCAAATCCAATTTGAACCGCTATATCTTTTAATTCCTTTGAAATCGACCCTTGGCCAAATCCATATTTAGATAAAGAAGGAATCTCATTCAGCCATTCAATCCCAAAGATTAATTGAGAACAAATAATCGTTTTAATAATAGGCTTTAGCCTATCCTTTTCAAAGGCTTGCAATAATAAGACTGCTAACAACAATAACAACGCATATGCGCTAAATGAGTATGTTAAAGAATAATAAGCATTTATCACGATATAGTCGAGAGGAATAACAATAAGAGGAATGATAATTTTTAACCATGGACGGTTTAAACGATCACCGATTTCGTCTCCCAACAGCAGTGCACCAATATAATGAAACAAAGCTAAAACTGTATTTAAAGACACTAACAAAAAAACGGCAAGCATTAACGTATTTCCTGTTTCTTCACCTTCTCCTAATGAAATAAGCAAATCAGTAAGACCAATTTCGTCAGGACCCAACCACGATAGTAAGAATACCCCGAATAAAATTACTCCAATTTTCATCCATATTGTCCAAGACTTCATAAGACTAGCTATCATAATCATTTCACCTTTAATAGATTAATTGCTTATAGAATAGAATGATAACCATTCTTCCATTTCGTATTTATTTAATTTTATGTATACCCTCCATAATCTCATTATACGCAATTCATCATAATTATGAAAATTATAAAAAAATGGGTTCTGGTGCAAAAATCCGAATATCTTGCAAGTATACTATCGCTATGAAAAAACCAGCAGAATTCAAGTAGAAGCATTATGAACCAGAAATTATTCCTCTCACAGTAAGGAGGGGCCTAAGGTAAACTTGAGTTTTCGTGATTTTATGGAAATAATGGAGGAACGAGACTTATCCATAGCTCACACAACCATTATACGTTCGGTCCATCAATATGGTCGTGAGCTGGATTAGAGAGTCCGTTCTAACAAAGGGTGAAGCCTGTCCAAAGCTAGATTTTTAAAATAGATGTATATAAATTTGTAGAACAGGTAAAGTATTCCCCCCTACCATTGAAAATCCTTTGCTCCTGTTGAGCAAAGGATTACTTTCGCTGTCATCTCGCCTGCTTTCCATCAATCATACACTTCTTGAAATTCTTCTGTAACTTCAACTTTTGGTCTGCCAAACGCTGCACCACTTTGCAATGCCACATCAATACCTTCTCGCTGCCGTTTTCTAATTCGATTTCTTTCTTCTTGGGCCATCCACGATAGAATTTGTAAAACAAGATCGGCAATAAATGTACCGAGACTATCTTTAAATTGAGTTGTATCGAGCAATGGCATATCCAAAACGACGATATCCACCTGGATATTTTTTGTAATGTCATTTCACTCTTTTTGAATCTCCTCTTTGTTCCGACCAAAACGATCGAGAGAACGAATGTAAAGAATATCTCCTTTACGTACCAAACATTTTAGTAATTGGTACTGAGCCCTATTGAAATCTTTTCCACTTTGTTTGTCCAAAAAAATATCACGTGGATCAACTACTAATTTTTTTATCGCTTCTAACTGCCGACCTTCATTTTGATCTTTGCTACTAACTCGTATGTAACCAAATTTACGATCATCCATTTTTTTACTCCTCTTTCTGCTTTCCTCCTTACTTATTCAAAATCGTTCGTAAAAGTATGTGCAAAACTAAGAACGTTCGTAAAATATTTTTCAACTTTAACGAACGTAAAAACAGGTTGAATTTATAGAAAAAAGAACCGTTCATAAAAGTGTACTTTTACGAACGGGTGTAACAATGCTATACCGCCCATTTCGGTAATTTTTTAGCTTTAAACGGCGCTCAACCATTTTTGTGAAATACAACATTTTCTTTTTTTTGGATATTATTAAAATAATAGATCTGCTGATTTTGTTAATTTTAGTCCCTTCATCCTATCAGCCTGGGATCTTTATCATACCAAGGGTTTTTGCTCATATTTCTAAATGAAATCCTTGACAATGTAAGCGCTTTCTTTTATTATGATAATAGGTTGGATGGCATGCGTGGCCGTCATAGTATCTGGCGTAGGTGGGGCCAATACCGGGAACAGTACATAGAAGAAATCCCCTATTTTATGCAACAGCTAGCTTCTTCCGAATAGGAAACAGTGATTCATCAATCATGTTATTCAAATACAAAAAAACTCTGTATTCGGTCAAATTCAGGGTTTCCCTAGCTTGAAAGCTCCCCTTAAGATCCCTTATGTTTTATTACAAATATGTATGCTAGTTTTATTGGTAGAATGAGGAGGTGCTTTATGGAGAACAAAAAAAGTTCCCTTTACGATGAATTACCGTTAGAATTATTGGCAGGATTTTATTATGAAATAAATAAGAACATTGAAAAAGGAATCTTGTCTAGTGCTATGTATCATGAAATTAGATTAATGGAACAAACAGCATTAAAAAGAGGTATCTCACTTGAATACCTACATGACAAGGGTGCTTGTTTAATTGAAACCGAGAAACTACTAAGAGAAACAACCCTGCAACCAACCCTGGGATAAGGGGGGGAGCAGAGGCCATTCATTTTTACAAACTAATTTGAGAAGATTATCATTATGTATATTCCCCAACTAAAGAATCTACTATTCACGGTATCCAATAAAAAGGCTCTGAAGTTCTGGGAAGAATGAAAAAAGTGAAGAAAGAAAGGAAAGAGCATAAGGAAAAACTAAGAGAAAGGCTATTTTTCAGCAGCAAGAATTCCCCAGTGCCATTGGAATTTATATGATTGGGAATACTCCCCGATATACAAGAAGTTTTCCTCCCTTATTAATTATCAAAAGTATTTTCAATGGCTGATTCCAATTCTTCTTTTCCTTCTCCTATATAACGTTTGGTCATGTTCAAATCTTTATGCCCCATCAATTTTGAAACGGTTTGAAGGTCTATCCCCTTATCGATTAATGTTTGGCAAAACGTATTCCGCAGCTTATGGGGAGTCGCATTATATTTATTCAGCATATATTGCACGGACCTTGGCGTGATGCGCTGATTCACACTGGATATGAAGATGGCCTCCGTTTCCATATTTAAAAATTCCTTGTATGCCTTGATCTTTTCACTAGCAGTCATGGAAAGTGGAATCTTCCTGTCTATATCACCCTTTGAATCCCGGATGAGGATATATTGCCTTTCTCCCTCTTTTTGAATGTCGCTATGGTTCAAATCACAAAGTTCGGACACCCGGATACCCGTATGAATCATTGTGTAGACAATGGCAATATTCCTGAAATGCCCAGAGGCCTCGATTTCTTTTAGGAGAGCAGCTTGCTCAAGCATGTTCAGGGCTTTTGGCGGATCTTCTTTCTTTTCCTTTGCTTTACGATCGATGTTGAGGACGATTTCGGGTTTATCAAGGAACCTGGAAAACATGGTAATGGCTGAATAATGCTTTTCAATCGTTCCTGCACTCTTGTTTGACTGTTCCATATCGTCTAAATAGGATTGGACATGGGATTTTTCAATCTCTTCCGCCTCATCTTTAAACCATTGAAGAAGCTGGGAGATAACTCCCACATAGGTTTTAATCGTACCATCGGATTTATTTTGACCCATTAACCATTCCGCAAAAGAATGAAGAATTTGTTTATTGTCCAGGATTTCTTCTTTACCGGTCATTCGAGAAGCCCCCTACCAAAATCATGCTTTTAATAAGCCTTACCAACGAATGGTGGAATTTATACAAAAAAACCTTAGGATAATCCTAAGGTTTAGAATGCGTAGATAGGATTTGAACCTGTTTATACGGGTTTATGAATCCTAATTGATGTGATAAACATTGCTTGGCGGCGTCCTACTCTCACAGGGGGAAACCCCCAACTACCATCGGCGCTGAAGAGCTTAACTGCCGTGTTCGGAATGGGAACGGGTGTGACCTCTTCGCTATCGCCACCAAACATATCAGGAACGTTGTTCCTTCAAAACTAGATAATAAAGAAGGTATTTCATTTTTTAAAAGCGTTGGTTAAGTCCTCGATCTATTAGTATCAGTCAGCTCCACATGTCGCCACGCTTCCACCTCTGACCTATCAACCTGATCATCTTTCAGGGATCTTACTAGCTTGCGCCATGGGAAATCT